>NZ_JABXWD010000018.1 GCF_019173545.1 Candidatus Magnetobacterium casense
TCGCAGGAATGACAATTACAGCCGTTTTCTAAGTGTGTCATTTCTTGCTTGACCAGGAATCCAGTATACGTAAAAGTATAGTTACCATGAAATATAAAGAAGATACGTTAAGTCCGTAAAATAAAGATTTGGATATAGGGTTTACATATGATTTAAGGTCGGAGTACCTTGCGCTTGGTTACGGCGAGGAGGAGACGGCCGAGTTTGACAGCGTCCAGACCATAGAGTCGCTGGAGGAGGCTATCACACAGTTGGGGCACAGTGTCACCCGGGTTGGCAATATCCGCAGCCTTGTTGGTATGCTCAACGGTGGCAGACGTTGGAACCTGGTCTTTAACATCTGCGAGGGGCTTCACGGCAGGAGCAGGGAGGCACAGATTCCGGCATTGCTTGAGGCCTATGACATCGCCTGTTGCTTCAGTGACCCCCTTACGATGGCCCTGTCGCTGGATAAGGGATTAACCAAGACCGTGGTCAGGGCTGCCGGGGTTGCTACGCCCAACCATGTGGTCATCGACTCGGTTGAGGCACTTGACTCCCCCGGCGTGTTGACTGGGCTGGGTTATCCGCTGTTTGTCAAGCCGTTGCACGAGGGGACGGGCAAGGGGGTTAACGAGGGTTCCGTTGTCCATAACGAGCAGGGGCTACGGCAGCGATGCAGTTGGCTCCTTGAGCGTTACCGTCAGCCTGCGTTGGTTGAGGGTTATCTCTGCGGCAGGGAGTTTACCGTGGGCATCTTGGGAAGCGGCAGTGATGCTTACGTTATCGGGGTGCTTGAGGTGGTGATTCGGCAGAGGCAGTCGGGGTATGTCTACTCGTATGAGAACAAGGAGTTTTGTGAACAACTGGTTGACTACGTCCTAGTTGAGGATGCACGCATAAAGCAGGAGGCCTCGGCGTTGGCCATCGCCGCATACAGGGCCATCGGGTGCAGGGATGCCGGCAGGGTTGACGTCAAGGCCGATGCCGCAGGACGGCTCTGCTTTCTTGAGATAAACCCCCTGCCGGGTCTTCATCCTACCCACTCCGACCTGCCGATCCTATGCACCAAAGCCGGTATGTCTTACGTACAGTTGATCGGAGAAATCATTGCCTCGGCATCCGTCAGGGTCAAGGGGGCTAAACTATGAGTCAACATCTGAAAGAAGAGAGGTGTTTTTTATGATTAATCGCATTTCAATCAACCCCAATGTATGTCATGGTCAGGCGTGCATCAATGGCACTCGCATCCCCGTACACCAGATCGTCAGGATGCTGGCAAACGGTGACAGCATCGAAGAGCTTCTTGAACAATACCCCTCCATTACAAGGGATGACGTCCTTGCGTGTCTTGACTACGCTGCATCCTTGGCTGAAGAACAAGTTACACCCGTAGAGGCGCTGAACACATGAGAATATTCATAGATGAAAATATCCCCTTTATGACAGTTAAAGAGCTTCGTGAAATGGGAACCGTTGTAGCGCAAGATCAGGTGCAAAGTGCCTGGTGTGCAGATGTACATATAGTGAAACTCTCAAGATATTTCATCACAGACACGGCAATATTAGTATGAAGATAGCCATTATCCACGAAGAGGCAACCAGGGGCTGTCCTGACACGGAGGACGTCCTTGACGAGGTTGGCCTCATTACCGGCGCCCTGGAGACGCTCAACCACGACTACAGGGTCTTTACGATAGGCGATTGCAGATGTGTGCGCAATGGCCGGGAGACCTTTGACCTGACGTCGGAGTTGTCTTCGCTGCTGGAGGGGTTTAGGGTCTACTGCCCCGACGTGATTTTTAACATGGTTGAGGGTAACAAGAACACCCCAAGGCTCCTGCCGGCAATAGCTGGTTTTCTGGAGTTGACCGGCCTGCCGATGACTGGGGCGCGGTACGAATCCCTGCTGACGACGACGGACAAGGCCCTGGCTCGGTCTATCATGGCGGCCAATGGCATACAGACTCCCGCCGGAGTGGTCTACACCGGTGGAGGGTACAACGAGATGGCCGTGGGCTTCCCGTGCATCGTAAAGCCGTCGCTGGAGGATGGCTCCATCGGGATTGGGGATGAGTGCGTCGTCCATGATGCGGCGGCACTGCGCAGTTTGCTTCCGGACATGTATCAGAGGCACTGCGGGCAGCCGCTTTTGGTTGAGCGTTACATTGCAGGCAGGGAGCTTAACGTATCGGTTATCGGACGTGAGGATGGGACAGCTCAGGTGTTGCCGGTTGCCGAAATCGTGTTTAACGACTGGCCTGCCGGTAAACCTAAGATCGTCTCCTACAAGGCCAAGTGGGAGGAGGGGTCGTTTGAGTACGAAAATACGCCGCGGTCTTTTGCCGTTGAAGGCGTACCCGTTGAGCGGGTGAAGGCATTGGCGTTGAGGTGCTGGGACGTCTTTGCGCTGCGTGGGTATGCCAGGGTCGATATGCGGATGGACAACGACGGCAATCTGTTTGTCATCGAGGTTAACGCCAATCCGTGCATTGCGCCCTGGTCGGGGTTTATCGCCGCAGCCAGGGAGGGCGGATACTCGGAGGTGGACGTCATCCGGGCGATCATTGCCGCTACCGGGCGGGTTAGATGGGGTCAAGGGGACTGGTCCCCTTGCAGGGGGGTCTGAGGGGGGGCGGAGCCGCCCCCTTCTTCCTTACTTTCGTACATAATTAATTATGGGCAGGTACTATTAGAGTGCAGGCGGCAGAGGTGTCACCCTTGGTGTTGAGGCGCCAGGTTAGCAATAGCGACCGTGAGGGCGTCCGGCGGATACTTGACGCCACAGGGGTCTTTCATCGGCGCGAGATAGACGTGGCCGAGGAGCTTGTCATCGATGCCCTGGAAAAAGGTGCAGCGAGCGAGTATCTATTCATCTTTGCCGATGTCGATGGCGTCACCGCCGGATACATCTGTTACGGTGCGATCAGTATGACCGAAGCGGGGTTTGACCTCTACTGGATAGCCACCGACCCGCGTTATTACAACCGGGGGATAGCGGCCAAGTTGTTGCGTGAGGCGGAGGGGCATATCGTCGCACTTGGGGGTAAGTACATCTTTGTGGAGACGTCATCAAAGGTGCAGTATCTTCCGGCACGTGGGTTTTACAAAAAACATGGGTACATAGAAGTCGCCCGTGTCCCCAACTACTACGCCGATGGAGACGACAAGGTGATCTTGATGACTACGTTGAGGGGGGGGACACCTTTGCCACAAACCGCACCTTTCTTTTCTCTTACGGTCAAATGCGATTGCCCCGGGGGTACTTGACATATCTTCCGTTGAGCGTTAAAATAGAAACAGTGCTAAGGTTTGTAGATTGGTTAGACAGATATAGAAAACGATGAGATTTGAAAAGGGTATTTATTACTATGAGGAACTCCTGAAGTTTTTAGAGTTCCTGATCCCTCCTTACGCCAGCGTAATTCACATAGGTTGTGGAAGCGGTGAGATAATTGGTTATCTGAGGGCATCATATAAGGCGGGAGTAGATGCTAATGCCCAGATTATTGAAAAAGCAAAGGAGAGGTTTCATGATGTTGAGTTTATCGTGGGTAACATAGAGAATGTTCAAGTGGCAAAGACCTTTGATTATGTCCTGGTTATAAATGCTATTGAATATGTAAACGATATTCAAAGATGTTTTGAAAATATAAAACCTCTATGTCGTCCTGATACCCGTATAATCATCATCTATTTTAATTATTTATGGGAACCCGTCTTAAAGTTTGCTGAAAAGCTTGGTCTTAGAAGAAAGCGTGATTTAATGGAGCATTATCTATCGGCTGAAGACTTAGAAGGTCTCTTGTCATTATGCGATTTTGAGCCAATTAAAAGGTTTGACAGATTCTTATTGCCGGTACATGTCCCGATGCTGTCATATATACTTAACAAATTAGTAGTGAAAATTCCATTTATGAACAACCTTGCATTAAATTATATAATAATAGCACGGCTGCCTATGGCCAGGAAAACCGCCAAAGAAGTTAGTTGTTCGATAGTGATTCCATGTCGGAATGAGAAGGGTAATATTGAAGAGATTGTAAAGCGTGTACCTCGATTGGGTAAGGCCACGGAATTGTTATTTATAGAGGGACACTCAAAGGATGGTACACTTGAGGAGTGTTTGAGGGTACAAAGGGAATACAACACTCTTGATATAAAGGTATCGGTTCAGGATGGCATTGGCAAGGGAGATGCAGTATTAAAGGGTTTCCGGCAGGCTACGGGTGATGTTCTGATGATCCTGGATGCCGATATTACGGTACCCCCGGAGGACCTGGGAAAGTTCTTTGAGACAATCGTTTCAGGCAAAGGTGAATTAGTAATGGGCAATCGTCTGATGTATCAAATGGAGAGTCAGGCCATGCGTCATTTAAACCTTGCTGGTAATAAGTTTTTTAGTGCTATGTTTACCTTTCTGCTCTGTCAAAGGATAAAAGATACGTTGTGCGGAACCAAGGTTCTGTGGAAGGAAGACCATCTTAAAATATTAGCAGGAAAGGATTATTTTGGAGATATTGATCCCTTTGGTGATTTTGACTTAATACTTGGAGCGGCTAAACTTAATATGAAGATCGTGGAAATCCCGATACGATACAGAGAGCGTGTGTATGGCACGACTCAGATTTCAAGATTCAGGCATGGATTGCTTTTGCTCAGAATGGTTATAGCTGCATTTATGAAATTGAAATGGGTTTAGAAATGGATACAGAACGTTTAAGGATAGAAAGAGAGCTTGTACAAGGAGCAAAAATAAAAGGCATGGCTGAGGATATCTGGGGCTGGAGTTCACCTGCCGGGAGGGTTCGTGCTGAGAGAAGGGCAGACTATTTTATCAGGTTAGGGGAGATTTTACCTGCTAAAGATGTGTTAGAGATTGGTTGTGGTACGGGTGTATTTACTGAGAAGATAGCTAGAACAGGTGCAAATATAACAGCAGTCGATATAAGCGATGATTTGTTGGAAGTGGCCGAGAGAAAATGTGTTAAGAATTGCTGTTTCCAAAAGGCAAATGTCCATGATTTACCCTATGGAGGGTTGTCCTTTGATACAGTGATTGGCAGTTCTGTGCTGCATCATCTGGATGTTGAAGTTGCACTAAGAGAGCTTTTTCGAGTTTTAAGACACAATGGTAAAATAGTATTTGCCGAACCAAATATGCTAAACCCTCAAATATTCTTAGAAAGAAAGATTGCCTTTCTACATACGCTCCGCCATGTTGTCCCTCATGAGACAGCCTTTCTTCGCAAGCCGATTAAGAGGTTGTTAGAAGACCATGGGTTTATTGATGTTAAGGTCTTTCCATACGATTTTCTCCATCCAGTTGTGCCTCAAATTGCAGTCAATGTTGTAAGTAAAGTAGGATTTTTTTTAGAAAAAATATCTCTGATAAGAGAAATAGCAGGCTCTCTGATAATATATGCTGTAAAACCAAAACCTTAGATGTATAGTCTCAATCATATTGTAAATAGAAACAGGCAGTCTCTTCTTGATGACCCGCAAACCACCTCGTTACACGCAGAAATCATAAAGAAAAATTATTATCTCAAAGCCTTGTATGTTGATTTCTATAGTATCTTAAGTGATGCTATTGACGGTATTTATGAAAATAAATTGATTGTAGAGTTAGGCAGTGGAGGAGGGTTTATTAAAGACATTATACCGAATGTTGTCACCTCAGATGTAATAGCATCACCAACAATAGATATGCAAATTTCAATCTTAGATATGCCTTTTAAGGAACAAGAAGTGGATGTTTTTTTTATGCTTAATGTACTTCACCATATCAATGATGCCAATGCCCTTTTTGACGAATTAAACAGATGTCTCAAGGTTGGAGGAAGGGTTGTTATGATTGAACCCTCCAATACTTTATTAAGCAGTCTCATATGGAGATTTTTTCATCATGAACCTTTTATGCCTGAAGGGGGATGGACATTTGAGCAAGGTGGAAGGCTTTCTGCTGCAAATATCGCATTGCCATGGATAATTTTTTATAGAGATATTGAAAAGTTTGAAAAAAATTTTCCATCATTAAGGCTTATAAAACGCCAATGTCACACACCATTGAGGTATCTGTTAAGTGGCGGACTAACCGTCAGTCCATTTATGCCTCCATTTACCTATAAGTTTGTTTTGAAAATAGAACGCTTATTGTCAAATCTAAACAACTACCTGGGTATGTTTATGACTATTGTATTGGAAAAGGTATCTCCATAGTATGTGTTATTTTTTTGTTTCAGTTCTACCACAATATTCTTTTTGAAACCTGTCAGCTGTTATTGGAAACCACGATTCTGTTATAAGACCACAAAGAAATTTTAGGTTATTTTGTCCAGAACTAGCTTTTGCAACCATAGAACGAGATAGACTATAATTCTGATTCACATTAAGAGTAAACACCAATGTTGCAAGTATAAATACGGTAGCAATGAAAATCTTTTTGAACCTTGTAATTGATAATGTTACTGAACTGCCAATAAAAAAGGCATATACAATAATCCATTGACTAAATATAATGTATTGAGGATTAATACCACCATTGCGAAATGAGTTAAGAATATCAACGCTCATTGCAAAAACAATTAAAGATAAAATCCTAATAAACTGGTTGGTTTGCTTTTTTGCAAGTATATAAAGAGCAAGTATAATTGTAAATAGATAGACTAAGTTTAGTGGATATGAGTAACCTTTTCTCAAGTATATTATATCGAAAAATAGCTTTTTAGTCATACCGATTAAAAACAACATAGTTTCATTAGGTTTAAATGAACTGTATGTGGTTAATACATCCATAAAGTTTAAAATAGTAAAATAAAAATAACCATAAAGATAAGGTCTGCATCCATATTTTACAACAAGATAGGATATTGTTATACCCGTTAAAATAAAAACATATACAAAAAGACTGTACTTTGAATTTTCACAGTATAAGTAATTGTATAATAATATAGCAAGGAATATGTATCCATAAAAGGCTACCTGATAAAAATGTATCTTGGCTTTAATAATACCAGCTATTCCGAAATCTGCTAAGAACTTATAAAAAAATACTGTTCCTGTAGCTAATAGTATCAACGCTAAGGTGATTATCAGGATTGGTACGATTCCTTTGTACTTCTCTTTTAAAATAACATCAGCGTTTAATGAAATCGTGCAAGTTTTGCCGAATATTAAGGCAATAAATGGGAAAAAGGCAAATAAAAGAACAACCTGAATTTTCGTTAACATTGCAAAATAAGCAAAAAAACCTATACCAATCAGCATCGATGTGTGTTTATACATGACCTTGTCCTGATTAACAAATAAAACCATCAGGAAAAAACATATCATAGAAAAATAAGTCGCTAATAACTCAGGTCGTATAACCAATGATTGGTAATGCAGGCCAGAGGTAGAAGCCAGCATTACAGATGCTATATAAGTTATGTTCTTGTCTGTTTTGTGTACCTTTAAAAAGGCAAAGTATGTATAATAAAATATTAGGGATAGAAAAATTGACGTAAACCTTGCATAATATATCAGGGGGACAAATATCTGCTTAAAAGGCATAACATTACTTAGATTTTGATAATCTCCTATTGGTATCAAATTAAGGTAATATAAGAGCTTAATTAATACAGCCAACAGCCATATGAGTATGTAACCCGGGTGAGAGGTTGCAGCAGGGTTAATAGGCCCATGGCCATAAAACAGATAGCCATATTCAAGATAGACGAGATCACAGTCTGCTACATTGAGATAGTCTGAATGGATTGTTATAAGCGGCAAAGAGACCAGAAGAACGGTGCCTAAAATCAACAAAAGGGGATATCTTATAAGATAACCACCGTAACTTGATTTCCTCATTATTGTAAAATAATCTTTCCCATATGTAACTATTGTATCATATTTGAACTTGTCATTGTCAAGCAATAAAAAAAGTTTAAGAAATAAGCTCTTATCCCACCCTAAGCCATTGATATTGGAAGATATCTATATTTAACTAACAATTGATAACCATCTCAGACAATTTGAGCACTTGACATAAAATACACAGAGTCAATATACTAGTACTGTGATCGAATATATAATGTATAGAGATATGCCATCAATAATTGGCATAGAGAGTTAATGCTAAAAAGGGCACTGATCACTGGTATCACAGGACAGGATGGGAGCTATCTGGCGGAGCTGTTGCTTGAGAAGGGCTACGAGGTGCATGGCTTCGTAAGACGTTCAAGCAGCCCAAACACAAGCCGCATAGACCACTTAATAGACAATCCCAAGATATACGACAGGAAGCTGTATCTGCACCATGCCGACCTCAACGACGGTGGCCTGATAACCAAGCTGGTCAGAAAGATAGGTCCCTGTGAGGTCTACAACCTTGCGGCCCAGAGTCACGTGCGGGTCAGCTTTGATATACCCGAGTACACCGGAGATATAACCGGCCTGGGGACAGTACGAGTCCTTGAGGCATTAAAGACCGTTGCCTTCGATGCCAAGTTTTATCAGGCATCTTCTTCCGAGCTTTTTGGCAAGGGCGCCGAGGTTCCACAGAAAGAGACGACCCCGTTTTGTCCAAGCTCCCCTTACGCATGTGCCAAGGCATACTCATTCTGGATAACGGTCAACTACAGGGAAGGCTATGGGCTATTTGCCTGTAATGGCATCCTGTTCAACCACGAGTCCCCCAGGAGGGGCGAAACCTTTGTAACACGCAAGATAACGCGGTCCATGGCACGGATAAAACTTGGCCTGGAAGACAGACTCTACCTCGGTAACATGGATGCCAAAAGGGACTGGGGATACGCCAAGGACTACGTAGAAGCCATGTGGATGATGCTGCAACACGACGAGCCCGACGACTATTGCATCGCCACCGGTGAGACACATTCGGTGCGTGAGTTCGTTGAACTAACGGCAGAATTCCTGGATATGAGACTCGCATGGGAAGGCGTTGGCATAAATGAAAAGGCTATCGACAGAAACACCGGAAATGTCGTCGTCGAAATAGACCCGCGATACTTCAGACCCGTCGATGTAGATAACCTTATAGGCGATGCCTCCAAGGCAAAGGCAAAGATAAACTGGCAACCAAAGGTCAAATTCAAAGAACTGGTGGAGATCATGACACAGGCAGACTATGACAGGGAAGCCGCTCTGATCAAAAATACTGCACCTGAAAAATAGCTCACCAGGCGGTTGACCCTACTTTATCAAGGGAGACTTAAACGGGTAATGATCAATAAAGATTCAAAGATATATATTGCCGGTCATACCGGTTTGGTTGGTTCGGCGGTGGTACGCAGATACCAACGTGATGGCTACACCAACCTCATACTAAAGACCAGGGGCGAGGTAGACCTGCTAAATCAGCAAATGGTACGGGACTTCTTCATGGCGGAGAGACCGGAATTTGTCATCCTGTGTGCCGCCAAGGTCGGGGGGATCAAGCATAACATGACATTTTCGGCTGATTTTACATATGACAACCTCCAGATACAAAACAACGTCATATGGCAGGCACACCTCAGCGGGGTGAAGAAGCTGCTCTTTTTAGGCAGTGCCTGTATCTATCCACGCCTCTGTCCGCAACCAATCAGCGAAGACTACCTCATGGAGGGCAAGCTCGAACCCACAAACGAAGGCTACGCTATAGCAAAGATCGCCGGCATAAAACTCTGTGAAAAAATATATGAACAGTACCACAAGACCTTCATCTCCTGCATGCCAACCAACACATACGGTGAAAACGACAACTTCGACCCCGACTCCTCACACGTCATCTCAGCGCTGATCAGAAAGATGCACGAGGCAAAGGTCAACAACTTCCCTGAGATAACCCTGTGGGGGTCAGGCTCCGCACAACGGGAGTTCATCTACGTTGACGACCTGGCCGATGCCATCTTCTGGATAATGCTAAACTACAACGAAAAACCCTTCCTAAATATCGGCACGGGAAACGACCTGCCTATCAGGGAGCTGGCTGTCAAGATCAAGGAAACCGTCGGCTACAAGGGCATCATCTCCTATGACTACACCATACCGGATGGTATGCCCAAGAGGCTCATGGACGTAAGCAAGCTAAACAAGTTGGGCTGGCATCACTCGATCTCACTCGATGAAGGATTGAAGAAAATATATGACTTCTACCTCAGAAAGTACTGCTCCTAAGCAACCCTAGTGCCCCTTACGCCAATCGATACGGCCAGTGCCGCGGTACAACTGCTCCTGGTGGCTGCGTTGATGGCTGTGTTTTTGGGACGCTGGCAGAGGCTTCTGATAAACGCCTCGTTTGCGCTGACGGCAGTTGCCTCACTCCTGCTGATGACGGCGGGGTGGTGGACGGTCAACGGAGGGCTGACGGGCAAGGTCACCCTGCTGATGGGGCTGCCGGGACTAAACTTCCACATGAGGCTTGACCCACTGGCAGGCTTTTTTCTTACGGTCATAGGGTTGCTGTCCTTTTTTGTGTCGTTGTATTCCATCGGATACGTCAAGGGATACCTGGGGCAGAGGTCTGTGACGACCCTTGTGGTGTTTTACTGCCTCTTTCTGGCGGGAATGTCGCTTGTGGTGATAGCCGATGACGCCGTTTTTTTCCTGATATGCTGGGAAATGATGGCGGCGGCCTCGTACTTTCTGGTGATGTTTGAGGACGAACACTCGCAAAACAGACGAGCCGCTCTGCTGTACATTATAGTTGCAGTGGTGGGGGCTGCCTGTATTCTGTTGTCTTTTGGGGTCATGGCGGGTAATGTTACCGGATATGACGGTGTTGCCGTGTATACGTTTGATGCAATGCGTAGTGTACGATTATCTTCCGGTATGGCAGCGGTGGCATTTTTTCTGGCGTTTACGGGTTTTGCGGCCAAGGCCGGGGTGATCCCCCTGCACGTCTGGTTGCCGGAGGCACATCCGGTTGCACCGTCCAACGTCTCTGCGCTGATGAGCGGCGTGATGCTCAAGACGGCCATCTATGGGATATTGCGTGTGACCTTTGATCTCATCGGCAGTTTTCCGTGGTGGTGGGGTGCCATCGTCTTGTCACTGGGGCTGATGTCGGCCGTGATGGGTGTGTTGTATGCGGTGATGCAGGTAGACCTGAAGCGATTACTTGCATACTCGTCGGTCGAAAATGTCGGCATCATCCTGATTGGCATAGGGTTGGCCATGATATTTACGTCGTACCAACTACCCATGCTGGCCGGCATAGCCATGATCGCAAGTCTGTATCACACGATAAACCACGCCGTATTTAAGGGGCTGCTGTTTATGGGCGCCGGGGCCGTTGTGCACGGCACCGGACAACGCAACATGGATGCAATGGGCGGCCTTATACACAGGATGCCCTGGACGGCTGCCGTGTTTCTGGTGGGTTGTGCATCGATATCGGCACTGCCACCGTTAAATGGCTTTGTATCGGAGTGGCTTACGTTTCAGGCATTTCTGCTGTCGCCATCCCTGCCCAACACGCTCTTGAAACTCCTGATCCCCATGGGGGCGGCACTCCTGGCCCTTACCAGTGCCTTATCCGGGGCGTGCTTTGTAAAGGCCTTTGGGGTTACGTTTTTGGGGCATTACCGTGGAGAACACTTAGAACACGTACACGACGCAAACCGCCCCATGCTTATAGCCATGACATTGACTGCCGTGGCATGTCTCGTCCTTGGCGTATTGCCGACCTTTACCATCGCCTGGCTCAACCCTGTGGCGAAAGCGTTGACCTCCGCCACGATTGCAACGTCGTCGCTTCAGGGGCTCAATGGGGTCAGCGACCCCTGGCTCAACATCGCACCGGGTTCTTTTTCGCTCCAGGACGCTCCTGGATGGCTGTGGC
The DNA here is from genome assembly GCF_019173545.1 of Candidatus Magnetobacterium casense. Taxonomy (GTDB): domain Bacteria; phylum Nitrospirota; class Thermodesulfovibrionia; order Thermodesulfovibrionales; family Magnetobacteriaceae; genus Magnetobacterium; species Magnetobacterium cryptolimnobacter. The sequence continues at coordinate 11,807 of NZ_JABXWD010000018.1, forward strand.
TCATCCCGCTACAACCACAACGGGCGTCATACTCAGGGCCTATTGTCTTTATCGGTATATTTTTCATAGTCCTGGTAACGTATCTGGTACTGCACGTCCGGCACAACAAGCTCAAACGGGTACCAATCTGGGACTGCGGGTTCGAAAAACTAACCAACACCATGCAGTACAACGCAACGTCGTTTTCGATGCCCATACGTCGCATCTTTGGCTTCCTCTTCAGTATCAGGGAACGCTTCAGGCTGACCGCAAATGCCGCAAACAAGGTATTTCCGCAGAGGTTTCACTATCACCTGCGCATCAGTGACCTCTTTTGGGTGTGGCTGTACAGGCCCGTGATTGATGCGGCCTTCTATCTGGCAAGGCGAGTCGGTATGCTTCAAATGGGACGCATACAGGTCTACCTGATATACTCTTTTGTTGTCATCCTGGCGCTGTTGGTGTTTCTGCGATGAGGGGTATACTGAAATGACGCAGGTTTTTTAAGGCATGGTATCCCCTTTCTTTCTTGTATGCAGGCAATTTTGATACCCGAAAAAATTCGAATCCGATCAGTATATAACTTCAGTTACTTTCATTTTCTCTTAAAATAGCCTCAATAGCTAACTTAACGTCAGGTATGACATTTTTAATCGTATCCCATACAAGCTCAAACTTAACCCCAAAATAGAAATGAATAAGTTTGTCCCTAAAACCAGCCATTTCTCTCCACGGTATCTGCGGGTATTTTGCCCTGATTTCTTCCGTAATATGTTTTGTCGCTTCACCTATTATCTCGAACTTTCTTATTACTGCACTGGAGGTACGGTCATCATCTTTGAATTCTTCGTATCCAATGCCGGTGACGAATCTCTCAATGGCTGTCATTGCATCAAGCATATCACTTAAGTACAGGCAAGTTTTTCTCATACCGATACCTTTTCCCTGAGAATCTCTTCTCTTATTTCTTCTCTTATGGCACTCTCGATAACCACATCCACAGACATCCCAAGGTGTTCTTCAAGAAACAGGGATAAACCTACATGGTCAATAAGAGTTGCTCCCTTATCATACTCGACAAGCACATCAAGATCGCTATTGACAGTGTGATGTCCGCGGACATATGAGCCGAAAACACCCCTGATATCAGCCTTATACCTTTGCCTAACACCACCTTTAAGACTTTCAAGGGTCATCAAAATATCTTCCAGAGACATACTATCTTAATAGTATAGCAGATTTCGATACCTTGCTTTTTCCACTTGCTTAACTGTAAAATTGTGAAATGTTTTATTCGTATATTTATAGCTTTTTGCCAAGATGGCTTTGGGGGCTGGCGGGACGCCGCATACAGGTCTGCCCAAGCTGCACCGTCATCCTGGCGCTTTTGGTGTTTCTGCGATGAGGGTATTTCCCCTGGTCATAGAGGCCATGCAGTTGGTAATCCTGCTTGTTGGGGCACCGATATTTGTGGGTTGGGTGCGGATGCTCAAGTGCTGGAGTCAGGGGCGCTCTTCAGCGGGACTGTTGCAGCCCTACAGGGATATACTGAAGCTCTTTGCAAAGGACGTCGTCGTTGCCGAAAACGCCTCGTGGATATTTCGTTTCACGCCGTATCTGGTCTTTGGCGTGGCGGTGTTGCCGGGGGGGGATAATCCCGATGCTGTGTGCAGACCTCCCGTTGGCGGCCACGGCTGATGTCATTGTGCTGGTGGCGTTTTTTACGATAGCGCGATTCTTCACGGCCCTTGCCGCAATGGACATAGGTACGGCATTTGGCGGCATGGGGGCAAGCCGGGAGATGACTATCGCATCGTTGAGCGAGCCTGCCATGCTCATGTCTATCTTTACAGTTTCGTTGGCAAGCAAGTCAACGTCGCTTGCACAGATGGTACAGGCGGTGGCTGATACGCAGTTTATGCTGAGACCCTCCATCGTGTTTGCCTTTTTGGCATTTGTGATGGTTGCCCTGGCAGAGACGGGACGTGTACCCGTGGACAACCCCTCTACACACCTGGAACTCACGATGGTACACGAGGCGATGATCCTGGAGTACTCGGGCAGGCATCTGGCATTGCTGGAGTGGGCAAAGATGATGAAGCTGTTTTTGTTTGTGATGCTCGCCACGTCGTTGTTCTTTCCCTGGGGGATAGCGCACACAGCCGATGTCAAGGCAGTGTTGATGACCTTTGTGCTGATGATTATCAAGCTGGCCGTCGTGGGGGTTGGGTTGATTCTCATCGAGGTAGGACTAGCAAAGATGCGACTGTTTCGCTTGACGGAATTTCTCGGCAGCAGCTTCCTCCTGGCAACCCTCGGAATGTTGTCGTTCTACATACTTGAGTAGATGGCCTGCATGACTTCCTCTATGGAGTTACATTCTATATAGTCAGGATTAGCTTCAATTTCAGTCAATCTTTTGACAAACGCATCGTGTTTTTGCTCTTTCTTTCTAAGCGAGATAACATAATCGCTGATTTCACTAAGTGACTTCTCCGACATATCAATAAGCATCTCATTGATATGATTGATAATAACAACTGCTTCTTCGCTCATTAGGATTAGTATAACATGGCAAATGGCTGATTGTCCATTCGGCGTGGGTCAATCTTTTCAGTATACCTTGCTATGTTTGTGGCAGTAAAAATGTTAAAATAAAACTGTGCATGAGTTGAGCATTATAAAAATGAGTGAAGAAGGGGATGGCTTGTGCTAACCTCCGAGGTTGTCACAAGGACGGTTATAGCACGCCAGAACAACGTCTATAGCTCCTTTCCCACAATGGTTGAGCATGACGGGGATGTATATATATACTATCGTCAGGCAAAAAAGAGCTTTTACCAGTGCCACGGGCTTTATGGCAGGGTGAGGCGTCTCAGGGTCGGCAAGACGGCGCTGTTGAACCACTTCGCAGAGGACACCGACATTCCAATCGTGGAGACGGGTCAGGACATCTGCGTCTTTGCCGGTGAAAACGAACTTGACTCCATCGTGTGCAGGCTCCGTGACGACCTCTTCACGCTCTGCAGCAGGGTGTATGTCAAGGGCAAGATTGCAGTAACGTATGTGTCCTTTGCCGATACGCCGGTGTTTGGCAACAGATACGAGGTTGTCGTCAGGGGGATTAAGTGGCTGGTGTTTTATGGCAAGCCGTTGAGCTGGGAGTTGGGGTATGTGTTTCCGGCCTACGGGGTGTTGGAGGGCAGGACGGAGTGTGCAGCCCTTGTGCTCTATACGACGGACTTCGTGTCATGGACGTTGTTGTCCCATATACAGGGCAATGGCATCATATTAAACGAAAACTCCATAGTCCGGTATAACGACGGATATGTCATGTTCATCAGGCAGGACAACGCCCCCTATGGCATATGGTATGCGCAATCAAAAGACCTCCGGCGCTGGAGTGAGCCTGTCCGGTTAATGGAGCAGGCACATGCCCCGATGGCAATTGTCAGGGACAACAGATGCTTCTTATCGTTTCGCCGCCTCTATCGTGATGAACTCAGCGCCGTATCTGTCATGTTGCCGTTTGAGGATGCCAGGGGAGGCAATACGGATACTGATATCGAAATATATGAGGGCGACCTCTTTGATGGTGGCTATACCGACCCGGTAGTCATAGACAACAGCCTGTTTGTGGTGTATTACGTGGGCAACTTCTGTGCAGAACCAAGCATACGTTTGGCAAGACTCACATGAAACCTGACAAACGTAAGCAACCACGATTCATTATCCTGGAATACCTGTTGTTGTCGGCGCTGGTCTGCACCTTGTTGCTCTTGAGACCCGTAACCGAAATTATAGATATAAACGGCCTGTACACACACCTTGTAGTGTTTTTGAGTGCAAAGACGATCAGCGGTGTATTTAACATCCCTTGCATACACAGCGACTCCTTTATACTCTTACCGAGCATCAGCCTTGATGTCCGATTTGGCTGTAACGGTCTTGAGGCCGTTATCCTGTATGTGATCGCTATCATAGTGTTTCCGGCACCGTGGCGGCTTAAGTTGCAGGGCGCTGTGGTTGGTTTTGTGCTACTGCAATTTTTTAATATCATACGCATAGCGGCGCTTGCCTATACCGGTGTTTATCACCGTGATTTCTTTGACCTTATCCACGTATATCTTGCGCAGGTGGTAATGATAGCTATAGTCTTAGGGATGCTTATAGTATATCTCAACTATGTAAGGGGGCAAGATATTCGCTGAAAGATCAACGGCGGTTATGGTAATTTTAAGGTTTACAACCTTTTATATCATAACGCTGACACTGTGGCTTGCAGTTCAGGACTATTATGGCATATTTATAGTCGAAATAGCCGCCCCTCTGATAGCGTCGGTCAAGGGGATAAGCAGCGTTCTAATCATGCACAGTGGCAATGACGTAACCGCCACGTTTACATATCACGGGGGTGGCGGTACATCAAAGGCAATAGACATACTTGTAAAGACCTCTTTTTACTCCTTTAGCGCCCCATTGACCTTTGCCGTGTTGTTGGCGTATTATCCGTTTTTACGGCGAAACGTTATATTTTCAAAGGAGTTTGCATCCAGGTATGGGATATGGCTCTTTTATTTGCAAATACTTGGGGCGCTCTTTGTCTTTCACATTGTTATCGTTTTTTTCATGATTGGCAAGGATCTGTCCGTTTTATTGGCAGACACGGACGTGGCGCCGTCAAGGCAGAGTGTAGAGATTTGGCTATTTGTCGGACAATTCGTGGAGTATATCGTCAAACGGGCAGAACCCCTACTGGCAGGGTTTTATATATACATCAGGTTCTTTTATTACAAATAAGGGAGAGAGAAGAGCCTGCCGAATCTGCCAGACCCACCAAGCCTACCCCTCCCTTATTTATTGCGAAAGGGAAACTATTAGGACCCGCTATCCCTTGTTACTTTTTATGACATCTTGTACAATTCGCCTTGTCAGCGGCATTAAAGATAGGCTGCTCTTTGCCACCAGCGTTAAAGGTAGCCTTTCCATTATGGCAGGAACCGCAAAGTTTGCCTTCGTTAATGTCTTTCATTGTCACCTTAACGATACCTTTTTTCATCTGCGGGAACATGTCCGGTTTATGACAATCGGTACACTTCTTACCGGCATCGGCATGTTTTTTGCCATCAAGGATGATTTTTCCCAGTCCGCCTCCCTCGTACTCGATAGTCTTGCCGGGTGGGACGGCCAGTGCAACACCGGTGCAGGCAAAGGCAATGATCACAGCTATTACTAAAACCTTAAATCTCAATTTCTGTACACCTCCTTTTTTTGTAAATTCTACTGTGTTCAAAATGAACCCTCTAATATAAAACTATAAAACCGGTGTTGTCAAGAGGGCGAATTGCAATTGGGGGGTAATTTTCCTACGGAATGTTTTGATTTTTGTCTTTAATTTTTTTCCACTTGTACCAGATTATTTCGTTACTCCCCGATGGATAGATGAGGCGTTTGACCTTACGATAGGGGTGGCCAAAGAGGCGGTTGTACCACTTGTTAAAGCCCGTTCGTTTGGCCAGTTCAAGTTCCGGGGGAGTCATCAGATCTGGCTGAAAGCGACGCTTGTGTTTATAGAGGTGGTAGATATCCTCCCTGATAAGTGCGGTGAATATCTTATCGGTAATATAGCCTGTAATACCTCTGCGTTGCTTAAAATGGATGCTTACCTGGAAGTCTATCAGGTACGGCAGTCCGTCGCTGCCCACAATGATGTTGCCCAGTTTATTGAGGTCTAGGTAGAAGATGCGTCTGTGATGCACCTCTTCTATGATACCCTTTAAGCGAGTGAAGAAGTCCTCTGGCAACTTGCCCCTGAACTCATGTAGCACCTGACCATCGACGTAGAGGTGAAAGTACCCGCGCCTGCCATAGCGCGGCCCCAGGGGCGGTATGCCCTCAATATCGGCCACTCGTTGGTATATCTTATACTCCCTGCGTGAGAAAAACGAGGCCAGCGGACGCAACAAGCCACCGAAGATGAATCGGAAATCGGAGAGTTTCAGGACATAGCGTGTGTTGCTGTCGCTGCGGTAGAGGAGATTTATCGAAAAGAAGTCCTCTTTCAGCACTTTTTCAAACCCGTATGTCGTATTGTCTATTATTGTTTCGTCTGGATAATCTCTCATTGTCGCATCTCTGTCGCTAAAAGGCGCCCTTTTGTCTCAACGCCTCCACCACCCTGTAACCGCCGCATGGTGGGGAGTTCAATCCGTCGCGATAATCACAGCCGTCCTCCAGGAAGTCGCACTGCCTGCATATTGCCTCTTTTATGAACGTGTCATCCAAAAACGTGTTTCCTCCCTCAACTGCACTGACAAGGGCAGACAACCTCTCCGGCGGCACCCTGTCTCTGACATACAGGTAGGTACCACACTGGATGGACTCCTTGCCCTCCGTGTAGAATGTACAAAACGGCTTGCATATCAGCTCCGTGTACCCTTTGTCCTTCATGCCCGATACACCATACGAAATATTTATCTCAAAGTTTTTCTTGCTGTAAAAAAATCCTGTGACGTAATAGCTCACCTATTAAGAAAGAAGGGGAGCGGCTCCGCCCTCCCCTCAGACCCCTCCTGCAAGGGGACCAGTCCCCTTGACCCCGTCTTGCCTTGCTGACAGCATGTGACGATCTCATCACAGAAATATTTACCGCACAGTTTTTCTTCATACTTCTCAATTATAATACATCAAGACATGAAATTAGTTAATAAAAATAATGATGGCAACAAAATGATAAAGTAGGGTATTATATCCTGTAATGATAATTGAGATATGGAGACAGAGGCATGATAGTTAAGGCTTGGGGCACACGTGGTAGCATAGCGATATCCAACGTTGACAGTGTAGAGGCTGGAGGCAATACGACGTGTTTTGAGATCATGTCCGAGTGTTTGCCCAGGGGGGCGAGGTTGTTTGTTGATGCCGGCACGGGGTTTGTTCCGGCGGGATGGAATTACCTCAGCGAAGTAGCCAATGGGCTTAACTACTACATCATGTTGACGCACTTTCACTGGGACCATATCGTGGGGCTGACGCTCAGTCCGCCGACGTTCATTGACAGGATACCGATGACCATCTACGGCCCGATGGATAACGGACACGGCCCTGAGAGCATGATCAAGTATCTGTTTAATCGTCCGTATTTTCCCGTGGATGCAAAAAAAATATCGCACAAGATGAGATTCGTTACGTTGTCGCACTATGATGTCTGCGTAATCGTGGTTCATCCCATCGGGGGTTTTACAATGATAGGCCTGGATGACTACAAGAATATCATAAAGAAGAACGTGCAGGTAGCCCTCAGCAAAAACAAGTATCTGTTGAGTGAATGTCTGGTGATCAAGATGGCCAAGACCAACCACGGCAATGCCAACTGTATAAGTTACCGCTTCGAGGAGAATCCAACGGGCAAGGTTGCCGTCATAGCCACCGACCACGAGGACGTGGCAGCCATCTCCGCAGAACTAAAGGAACACTTCGCCAATGCCGACCTGCTTATCATAGACTCTCAGTACGACAACCAGAGATACCAGACCTCCACGGCGGGCTATGGGCATGGCACCCCACATGGCAGCATCAAACAGGGCATCGTCTGCAAGGTCAAAAAGATCGGTTTCACGCACCACGACCCCAGAAGCACGGACAAGCACCTCAAAGAAATAATCCTCCAGGAGGCCGCTATAGCCATCAGCAAGATAAAGGCAACCGAAGAGTTCCTCAACACATACAAGCTAACGGCAAGCGACCTCACGCTCACCGAAGAGGACATCTGTCTTGTACGAGATTACAACGTCTATGAGGTGTAACAAAACTTAACTCAAGCCACAGGCGACCGATGGAGCGGTTGGAACAGACGCCGTTGTATGTCGCCCTGTCAGTGCCCGGCCAGACCTGAAACCACGTGAGATATCCCCTGTACGACTCGTGACAACCGTTCGTAGTCCAGCTTATCGGGAGTATCGGTCAGCAGGTGGTAGTGTTCGTAGCGGAAGAGGGCGGTATCGGTAATCATAATGGCCCGATATCCCATTTGCCAGAAGGCCCAGTGGTCAGACCAGTCAATGCCCTGCACCTTACCGGGGGCTATCACGCCCTCCGAGGGGAACCTTGTGTCTTGGCGGAACAGCTTGATTGACCTGCGCAGGAGCGTACTTGATTTGAAGTTGCTCACGAATGCTATGAAGTTACCGGTTGAGGGGTAGAGCAAGCTAAATGGAAACGGGTAGTTTTGGCTGCCGGGTTTGTCCGTGTAACAGCCGATTGTCTCCAGGGAAAGCATGGCAATGATCTTGTCGCCCCGTTGTTTTGCAGCGGTGGCATAGACCAGGCTGCCCATTTTATCGGTCTGGAAGTAGGGCAGCTCGTGGTTGACAAAGAAGACGAACCTGACAGTTTTCGCCGGATTCTTATCTGCCATGATGCGTGCGATTTCAAGCACTGCGGCAACCCCTGATGCGTTGTCATTGGCACCCTTTGCAAACAGCGCCGAGTCGTAGTGTGCACCGATGACAATGATCTTTTCGGCCTCTTTGGGATTGCTGCCCTTGATCTCAATTTCGATGTTTTCTACGGATTTGCCGTCAGCCATATATCCGTGCGAGGAGACCTTCAATTTGGCGTTTTGGCCGGTCTCTGCCGCCGCATGTTTTATGTACTCAGCGGCAGCCTGTAGCTTCTTGTAGTTTGACGGGTTCCGCTCTCCGATGTCAGCGGCCAGCACGCTAACGTGAATCCTCAGACGCTCCGACAGCTCCCGCTCTTGTGCCGTCGGAGGCTCAAATGCCCCGTGATACGACTTCCCGGGCATATGTATCATGTACACGACAACGAGCGAAACAACAACAACTATCGTCCCCCATCGCTTGACAACCGGGTACAACGCCCCCTTGTTTGCCGGTAATAAGTACCTGCCCATAAGTTGATTATACACGACAGATTTGCTCAATTGCTACATTTGTTTTTCATATTTTCGTATCCTCTTTATATTTCATGGTAACTATGCTTTTATGCATCAGGGATTCCTGGTCAAGCCAGGAATGACACACTTGGAAAACGCCTGTAACTGTCATTCCTGCGAAAG
>NZ_JABXWD010000180.1 GCF_019173545.1 Candidatus Magnetobacterium casense
TAACAACATTAGCAGGAGGTGATTTACAATGGCGAGTCAGATTAATGGAAATCAGGCAGCGAGCTCAAATGTAGAGGCTCTAAGAATAGTGAGAAAGCAGCAGTCCGGCGGTAATAATAAACCGTCGCCAGGCGGTGCAGGCGCGGCAGGCGGCGCGGGAGCGGCTGGTGCAGAGAAAAAAAACGCTCAGGGGCCGGCAGCAACCGTTAAAATCTCAGAGCAGGCGAGAAAAGTTGCCAATGCGGCAAACACAAAGCCGAAAGAAAATGTCGGGGGAGCGGGGGCAACTGAATCAACTAAGCGTGTGGAGCAGAATGCTGAAAACGTGCAGGTGCAGCAGGTACGGAAGAATCAGAATGCGAATGCACAAAACCCGAATAGCCCGAAGAAGGTCGCGGAATCGGTAAATAAATCGGTATAAGCAGACTTGATACTACAGTGGATATGTGCAAAACGGCTAAAGGCGGTAGATGGAAAAGCTGGGGCGTATAGAATATGTAAATGCAGAGGTTGCGGCGCGTGTGGTCAAACGCGGGTATGGGGCGTGAGAAGCGGGCATTTCTTATAGTAAGGGGTAAGGAAAATGGAAATCAAAGGGGTAAGCATAAATGTTCAGACGACGGCCAGGTCTGCCGAGTCGCAGGCTAACAAGCGTGCCTATGCTCAACCTTCTTCCCAGCCACATTACCGGAAAGACGACGGAAAAACTGCTAAGACACAGGATAGCGTAGAGGGCTCCGTAAGGGTTACCATCACAAAAGAGGGAAAGGATAGGCTAAACAGTTCCCGGCAGAATAGCAAAGAAGGCAGGAGGGGTGCCGCCAGGGTAGAAAAACAAGCCGCGGGTATCGTAGTTCAGTCTGAAAAAGAGGCCAGTGAAAAAAACAAGGACTCGGCTAAGACGCCCGGGAGCACTGCTGTTGTAACCACAAGGGCATATTATGCCATAGAAAAAGACAGCAAGGACGACAAGGAGACTGTGGTCGTTAAGATTGTGGATGAGAATGGGAGAGTGATCAGAGAAATACCGCCAGAGGATTTTTTTAAAGGCGCATCAGAGCTGAATGCTATACCGAATGAGCTATATCATGCGCTGGCATAAGGGACAACAAAATGTTCCTATGCCAGGGCTGAACATTAAGGCCAGGCCATTTTTAGGTAATTAGGGAAGGATTTCGCTTCAGATAAGAAGTACTAACCCCGTCACAAAGTAATAGTATCACGAACGATTATTGCGATTTCTTCGAGGGTTTTTTGTTACAATAGACGTATGGAGACAGAGACGGCAGACCTCTTAAGGCTATCTGGCAGACTCGGCGAAGGGCAGGAAAGTCCTTGTTGCAGTACGGCTGCTGTTGAGCAGAACCTGCTTTCAGCAATACTTGATATTGTAGGGGCATTAGTGCTGATTCTTGACAGGAATGGACGTGTAGTCTGCTTTAATCGGGCGTGTGAGAAGACTTCCGGTTACGATTTTTCGGAAATAAAGGGAAAATGCCTCTGGGATTTTCTGACAAGGGAAGAGGATATAGGATTAGTCAAGGTAAATTATGAAAGGATAATAAAGGGGGACTATCCGGCTGAGTATGAGAATTTCTGGATATGCAAGAACGCCACTGAGCGTCTGATAGCGTGGTCAAATACGGCATTGTTAAATGAAAACTCCGAGGTAATCTATGTGATTGCCACGGGGATTGATATAACAGAGAGGAAACTGACGGAACAGCGTCTGCAGTACCTGGCACACTTCGATTCCCTTACTGACCTGCCAAACAGGACACTTTTCTATGACCGATTAGGCCACATCCTGGGACACTCCCGAAGGTACAACCAGATGTTTGCGCTGTTGTTTTTAGACCTTGACGGATTTAAGTTTGTAAACGATTCACTGGGGCATGACATGGGCGACTTGCTGATAAAGATGGCCGCGGCCAGGCTGCCAAAATGCGTACGGGCATCGGACACGGTTGCCCACGTGGGCGGCGACGAGTTCGTGATAATCCTTCCGCTTGTAGAAAAAGCGAGGGAAGCCGCACTGGTAGCTGAGAAGATACATGAAGCCTTTTCAACCCCGTTTCACCTCGACACTCATGAGTGTTTTATAACTTTGAGCATTGGGATAAGCATCTATCCAAGCGACGGAGACGACGTAGACACGCTGCTGAAAAATTCAGACATTGCCATGTATCAGGCAAAGGAAAAGGGAAGAAACACCTACCAGTTCTATAATTCGGAGATGAATACCCGCGCGCTGAGGCGTCTGAAGCTCGAGAATAACCTGCGAAAGGCCCTTGAGAGAAATGAGTTCATAATACACTATCAACCCAAAATAGATCTCAATTCATGGAGCGTATGCGGTGTTGAGGCCCTGATCAGGTGGATAAACTCCCAGTATGGATTGATCTCACCGGCAGAGTTTATTCCATTGGCAGAGGATACCGGGCTGATAATTGCCATAGGCGAGTGGGTGCTCAGAACGGCCTGCGCGCAGGCGAAGCAGTGGCTGGACGCCGGTCATACAGGGCTTCTTATGTCAGTAAATCTATCTGCCAGGCAGTTTACATCACAAAATCTTGTTTTATTGATAGAGAATATTTTGCAGGAGACTGGCCTTCCAGCCGGATTTCTTGAGCTGGAGCTAACGGAAAGCGTAGTTATGGATGATGCAGAGTCGGCCATAAAAATACTTAGAGATATTAAAACTATGGGCGTACACGTAGCTATAGACGATTTCGGAATGGGGTATTCCTCGTTGAGCTATTTAAAGCGTTTTCCGATAGACAGGCTTAAGATAGATAAATCATTTGTCCGCGATATAACGACAGACCCGGACGACGAGGCGATAGCCACTGCGATAATAGCCATGTCACACAGCCTGAAGCTGAAAGTCATAGCCGAGGGCGTAGAGACCAATGGCCAGCTGGAGTTTCTGCGCTCACTCAACTGTGACGAGGCCCAGGGATATCTTTTCTCAAAACCGTTGCCCGTTAAGGACATAGAGGCATATCTGAAAAGTAAGAAAATCAAATCGGGCTCGTAATGGAAATCCATGTAACGGCAGGGCCGGCGTGTCTAACGCAACTGGCGGAGCTTCTGACCTCAGGGGCTACAGCCGTAAGGCTCAACATGTCATACGTCAACAGTGAAACCCTTGGGGATACCGTATCGGATATAAGACATCTGGCCCCTCACATTAAAATCGGAGCGGACATCCGGGGAAGAAAGTTGAGGATTGGTGGCGTCCCAAACGGCAGGGTAATGCTAAAGACGGGGCAAACGTTCAGGCTCTATCCGGCCCAAGACACGAAAATGGGCGCAGAGGACTACGCCTATGTGAATTACCCGGCCATGCCTTTTAATATAGAAGCAGGGGCCGTAGTCTTACTCGACGATGGAAATATTGTGCTGAGAGTAACAAAAATAAAAGAAGGGGAGATTATATGCACGGTAGAAACGGACGCGGAGCTTACCTCCGGCTGCGGGGTAAACACACCGGGATATCCAGTTGAGCTGCCTCCTCTTAGTAAAAAGGACTATGACGACATCGGGCTTTTGTCGAAATTACCGATAGACTTTGTATATTTATCTTACGTAGAAAGGGCTGGGGACATTGCCATACTAAAAGAAACCCTGCGGCAGCATAATATGAAAGACACGGTAGTGGCAAAGGTAGAGCTGTCAGAGGCCATAAAAAATCTCGACGCGATATGCGCGGCCTCAGACTCTATTTGTATCGCCCGAGGAGACCTTGGCGTTGAGATAGAGCTGCCGAAGCTCCCCTATGTGCAAAGACATATAGTGAACACAGTAAAACAATCCGGCAAACCAGTGCTTGTTGCGGGGGAGCTGATGTTTTCGCTCGTAACCAGACACAAACCTTACAGGGCCGAACTTACGGACATCATCGCAGCTTTGGAGCAGGGTGTAGATGGTTTTATACTTTCCGACGAGACGGCAATTGGGGTAGACCCGGCAAATGCCGTAAGGCACCTGTGTGCCCTGATCCGGGAGTTTAATCTGCACTCAGACGTAAAGTGAAGGTGAAAGAGTCAGGTGGTGCCGAAGGGGGGACTCGAACCCCCATAACCCCGCATGGGTAAAGGGTTTAGAGTAGGTTCCAGAACGAAACCGGAACGAGTGGGGTTTACCTGATATCCGGTTCACTGAATACTTTGCGGCTAATCTCACTGCACTGTCCCACAACTCCTGCGGTATCTTCTCTCTTGCCTGGCGGGTTTGACGCCAATGCTTGAATTGCTCTGATACTTCGTCAATATCTTCTGCCATCGGTTACTCCTCCTTGTATCTATTGGTAACCGATTATATCCGCTAACTCATGGCTATTCCAAGCACGCTTGCCGGAAAGACACATTAGAACCTGTTATGGCTTATAAGGGTTTAAGGGATTTTTATCAGGGTACTTGAAAAAAAGGATATGCTAAAGCACGCTTGCCGAAAAGACACGAATAACCACAAAGCCCACTTACAGGCAGTAACACTGTAAGCAACACCGGCAGAATTGCTTTCATCATCCTATTTGCCATAATATCCTCCTGAACGATTATTTTAAGCCGGCGATCTCCCAGGTTGAATCGGTATTGCTTTGCAGTGACACGGAACTGCTTACCGAAGTGCCGTTCATTAGCCAAAGGGTGTTTGCCCCGGTGGCTTTATTCCTCCAGAGGATGTCGTAGTTGCCGTCTTTGTCGAAGTCTGCAGCTCCGGCGATTTCCCATGTCGTACCGGTTAGGGATGTTATTGTGGCAGTGCTGCTTACTGAAGTGCCGCTCATAAGCCAGATGGAATTAGCCCCGATTGAGTTGTTTCTCCATATAATATCCGGGTAGCCGTCGGCGTTGAAGTCCCCGGTGCCCCCTATCTCCCACGACGTACCGGATAACGTAGGAAGAGACGCGCTCCCGCTTAACGTTGTGTTGTTTAATAGCCACACGGCCGTGTAACCATAGGTCTTATTTCTCCAGAGAATATCCGGGTAGCCGTCCTGGTTGAAGTCCGCAATGCCAGCGATTTCCCAATTAGCATCGGATACTGAGGCAATTGACGCGCTGCTGCTTACTGATGTGCCGTTTAAGTACCATACGGCGATGTCCCCGGTTGTGTCATTTCTCCATAAGATGTCCGTGTTGCCGTCCTGATTAAAGTCCCCTGTGCCCACTATTTTCCATGACGTATCTGAAAGTGAAGTGAGCGTTTGTGTGCTGCTTACCGAAGTGCCGCTCATCAGCCAGACCTGGTTGGCTCCGCTTGTCTTGTTTCTCCAGAGAATATCCGGGTAGCCGTCGGCGTTGAAGTCACTCTTAGCGGTATTCGTTGAGGTATCAGTTATACTAAACGAAGACAGGTTAGGCGGAGTGTCGTAACCTACATATAATGTATTGTTGTAAATCACGCTATGAGGGCGCGTCCATGTGCCGGAGACGACGAGCGTATTGGAGACAAGTCCCCAGCTTTTGTTGTAGACCGCACGATATAAATCTCCGCCGCCATCAGATGCCCCGCGACCGTAGTGGATTATGAAATAGCCGGTGGTGGGTTCGATAGAAAGTGCCGACACTATGCTCAGCATACCCTTGTCCGCCAGGATAGTCGACTTGTTAGCAACCACGTTCCAGTTCGAGTCATAGATAATCCTGCTGAAGTTGTCATTAGCGCCTGGGGCCAGCGTATCAGGGGCTACGAGATAGAAGTAGCCGTTAGAGTAAACGGCCGCAGCACCATTAGCGTGGACATTAGTGCCAATGCCTATGACATATGAACCTATTGCCGTCAAGTTTGAGTCATATTTATAAACTTTGTGGCCATAGCCCGGGTAGAGTTTCCCGACATAGACATATGTGCCGTCACCTACTAAGAACATGTCGTTTGTCGGGGCGTCGTTGCTTACCACAGTCGTTATCCCTACGCGCTGGAGATTTGCGTCAAGTTTAAGCAGATATAAGTATCCTCCCTGCCCGGAACCCGATGTTGAAAATGTAATGTAGTGGTGATTACCCTGGAAGACATGCTTGTGGTCGGCAATGGTATCTCCATTGGCGGTATCCGCCGATGTAGCAACGGTTACAGCCGTAGAGGTTTGGCTCAAGGACAGGTCGAATTTGCCCACTTTAATAGTCCCGTTTTGCTCGCTTGATACGACGATGGAGTTTCCATCAAATACCGGGATGCACCATATGCCGCCGTAGTCGACGGTTACCGTTTTCGATAGCGAAAACGTCAGGGCGTGTGAATTCACCGAAGTTATCACCATAAGTAAAAAGATTATGGCACTATGAAATACGATCCGCTTTGAAAAGACAGATAGAGATTTTGAGTGCTTAACCATTGATACTACCTCCTTTTATTTAGCCTATATGATTAATTGTACAACGAATTGCCAATTATTTCAATAGCACTTGCCTTCATTGCAAGGATATCTACTGTGTACTCGTATGGTACTGTCTAAAACTCTCTGGCGTGGACCCTTTTCTCTCTTGATGGCCAGGGCTTTTGGTTGCGCCAGAAACAGCTATCAAACCTTAATTGCTTTACTCGTGGCATTTGAAGTGGTGATATACAAATTAATCATTTCTTCTCAATAGCCTTTTTATATATAGCACCCATATTTTTATCTAAACCATTAATGTGCTGATACCACCAGTTCCTCATCCAAGGCTGAAATTCCTTTGCTATGTCAAATATCTCATTTTTATTACCTATCTTTATTTTCTCGAACTCCGTAAAATCTCTTATAAATGCCTCATGTTCCTTATTATGTTCTATAGTGGACCCAATTGTCAAGACAAAAATTTGCCTTTTTTAAGTTACAGCAAGTCCTTATATTTTTCATAGCCCAGGCCCCAAAGGGGCGGGTGTACGTCCCAAGTCC
>NZ_JABXWD010000181.1 GCF_019173545.1 Candidatus Magnetobacterium casense
CCTTTTTGCATATATCGATAGCTTCATCATACCGTTCTAATCGTGTAAGGCACTCACCCCACACCCCATAAGCACTGTAATAATTAGGATTGATTTCAATTGCCTTTTTACATATATCGATAGTTTCGTCATATCTTTCTGACTTAGCATGTGCAAGAGCCTCTCTTAAAAGCTCTTTTATACTTTCAGATATTTCTTCCTCATCCCTGCCACTCCAAAATTCATGAGACGGCTCAAAGAACTTGCAATAGTCCTCGTTCCTATAGATGAACTCCGCTGCTTTAATAATGCAGTCTCTAAGCAAAGGGCTATACACCTCCCCCACTTCGCCTTCTATGAGCCTCCTGGCCTTATCGGATACGACGGCGGGGCCGTAGAGCATCAGCAAGAACTCTATGAGCCAACGCAGCTCTTCCCTGTGACCGGAGTCACGCATCTGAAACCATATGCGATACATGTATTCGTTCAGACAATAATAATGAGAAGTCCCCTTTTTTAAGGCAATCCGAACGTAACCGTCGTCCTTGAGGGTCTTCATGTAGTTTCTGACCATCGCCTCGCTCATCTCTAAGAGTTCCGCTATCTTAGACGGACTTAACGCCGGTTCATGTTCTGCCATGACGTTTATGATTTTTAGC
The DNA here is from genome assembly GCF_019173545.1 of Candidatus Magnetobacterium casense. Taxonomy (GTDB): domain Bacteria; phylum Nitrospirota; class Thermodesulfovibrionia; order Thermodesulfovibrionales; family Magnetobacteriaceae; genus Magnetobacterium; species Magnetobacterium cryptolimnobacter. Next base: position 639 of record NZ_JABXWD010000181.1, read on the forward strand.
ATGTTTTCAGGCAGATCAGCAAATATGGCGTTAAAATAGGGAGTCAACTCGTCAAGGAGCCTGTCCATGATGTCTAAAACCTCCGGTGTGATGCTGGCCTTGATGATGTCTGCAAGAAAGACGACCATTCGCGGGTTTCCACCGGCCAGGGCGCAGATCGTCCTGAGTTTGGTGTCCAGGTCGGGGCTACTTTTTGCCTTGTCGCAATCCGCCAATAGCTTGTTGACAAGGAGTCTGATGTCCTTGATGGTCAGCTCCTCTAAGGTAGAGGTATGGAAGAAATTGTAGAAAGGCAGGGCGTGGTCACGTATCTCCTTAAATATTGTGGTCGCCGAGCCGATGATCAAGGCAGCATCAGATGTTTGCAGATACGCCCTCAGCTTCTTCTGGTCAATGACGCTGAACCTCTTGCCAAGCATCTGTTGGAGGTTCTCCGCAAGCAGCAGGATAAACCTCCCCGTCTTTTTATGCACCCACGTAAGCAACGAAAAACAATAATCCGCCCTGGCATCTGCCTTGGTCCCTTTGATCTTGTCAACATACCCCCTAAGTTCACCGGCAACCTCCGTATTGATTGCTTCCAACTCAAAGGCAATCTCCTTTAACGTCCTCTCAAGGAAATCGGCAATGCGATAAACGTTCATCAGCTCCTCCGGAAAGAGGATTGGTATCCAGAGGTCTCTGAGTTTGAGATCGGTCTTTACTTCGTAGTACAACAGCGTCAGCAGGTGCGACTTCCCCATCCCCCTTGGGCCAACGATCATCCAGTGCTGCCTGGGGGATTGCCCCGGAGTAAGGTTAAGCTCTGACTTGATTTTGTTGACAAGCCCCCATCTGCCAACAAAGTAGTCGTGCAACTGCTCGTGTGTCAACTTCCGTGGATTATACGCATACATCGGCTAAAACCTCCCGACCGACCACCAGTCCCTCAATACCGACGATGCAAACCTGAGCTTGCCGGCATCCGTGGCATCCTCAAGGATGTAGCCCTCATCGATAAGCCGTTCCACTATCTTGTGGAACTCGTCAGCGTCTATGGCGCTTGAGAAATGCACGGTGTGAAGCTGCTGCTCATCCAGTGCCCCGTTGCACAGGATTTTTAGCGCCTTCTTAGCGTGATCCTTCTGGAGAGGGTCCGGATAATAATCATCTAATCGGCTGTAGAAGTGGGAGAGGTTGTTGCTATGGCTATGTATCATTTCGTCATACGCATCTTCCACCTGGGCACGGGTAAAGTTCGATATGATGTTCTCCCTTTCTTTCCTCTCACTCAACACTTGCACCATAAATTGCCCATAATATGGTGAGCCGTCTTTGAGTTTGGATACCAAAAATGCCAGACCCTCCGGCGCTATCATGATATTCTCTGTCTGAGTCAGGGCATTGATAAGCATTTCAGCCTCCTTTTCAGTTAATGGGGGAACCTTGAGTGATTCAAGGTCATTTATCCTCTTGGACAGGCCGATGCTGTCCAGTGTCTTTCTGAGGTTTATGGAACCGCAAAAGACGAACCGGTATTTGTTTTGACCTGAGCTGCTCTGCCTCAAATCCCTCAGCCATGCCGTCAGGTTATTAACCGTCTTTACATAGTCCTCATGGGATTGGGCATTACTTTTGATGTTTAGCAGCATATCGGGAAATTCATCAAAGATGAGGACGGTTTTTCTGTCAAGGTCGTTAAGGCATTTAATGAAAGACTCAAGCGTTTTTTTCAATTCCTCCGGTTTCATGTTCCTGGTTCTCTCGCGGAGGTTTGTGCTAAAAAAAGGAGTTTCGATACTTTCGATGCTGTCTGAGATACCGTTAAGAAGGGCGTTTGAAAACTCTTTAAGTTTCGTCAGCATATTTTTGAGTTTGCAGAGTTTTAGCAGTTCTTCAAGGCATTTATTGCAGAACTCATCGACAGAGGCAAGGCCTTCCAGGTCGAAAAACAGCACATTGAAGGCATCCCTTTCCTTTTCTTGTTCTTGTCGTTGAAATTCCTTAATGACACTTGTTTTGCCAAATCTCCTTGGGGCATCAATGAGCACGGAAGCTCTGCATAGGCGCTTACGCAGGTTGTCAACCAGATACTTGCGACTTTCCAGATAGTTGCCTCCATAGACGGCGGGGCCAACAATGTTCTCCATCATAGTGAACCTCCTTTGAGTTTTGTGCCGCACACATGTGCTACGTATATATAATAGCACGGCAAATGTTAAAAGTCAACATACGTATATTTTTTACTTGCGAAATAATTTTATGTGCGCATGTTTTTTCAATACGTAATGGCAGGCCAAGTAACTTCCTAACTCATGTTACACATAGAGGCAAAAAAAGGTTTAGAAGTTTAAATAACGGCGTATCCTCTTAAAAAAGCATGGTAAAATGTTTCGCAGGAAGGGGTCAAGGGGACTGCCCCCCTTGCGGGGGGTTCTGAAGGGGGGCGGAGCCGCCCCTTTCTTTCTTGTGCTACCATGAGATATAAAGAAGATACATAACTGCCCCAAATATGTACTATGGATGAAGATAAATGGGGTCAAGGGGTCAGCGCCCCCCGGCATAAAAGGGGGACTGGTCCCCTTGACCCCGTAAAAATGCCATGTATCTTGTATTTAATCCAAACCCTGCCTGTCTGTAAGGTGGTGGTGTGAATTTTTTACAGGCGGTGTGCTATACTTTATACGTATGGACATGCATACAGAGATTGGATATAAAATGATGAGGACTAAAGGGCCTCAGAGGATTTATTTTAAAAATACACGTATAGTCGTAATTCTTTTTTATGGCAATAAAGTATTACATCATAAGACATTAGAGCAAACATAATTGAGTAATCTGATAATGTTAAATCCAATGGAAGGAGAGAAATAAGATATGCCTGTAATATCGTTATTCAGCGGCTTGAATTACAACGATCTGTCAACAGGGGCCGAATCAGTACAACGGGAGTTGGTCAATACGCTCGGTTTGCCCCCCCTGCTTGAGACGGACGTGCTGGAGCAGACCTCAAGGTGGTTTAACGTTCCGGTGAAAAAAAGGAAGCCAACGCAAAGGCACACAATGCAAAAATGCTGCGCCGGTAACTGACGACAGAATGGTGACCCAAAAAATTAAACAGGCCTACTCCCGATGCCTCGGAAACATCCAAAAAACTCAGACGACAAATGGACTGTAGCATCAATAGCGTTTATGCAACAATGAAAGGGATTTTTTTACGCACCAGGACGAAAATCTCACGGTGAGACAAAAGGCACTTACACATAACATGGGCAACAGGTTATAATAAGAAAACCCGATGGCGGTATGATTATATGCTGTCTCTATATATAAACATAAGGAGTTTGACAGGACATTACACATGAGACGTTTAAGCGTATTGGTTGTTGATGACGAAACTAACTTTACTGGCATTCTCGTACAACGACTCAACATACGGGGGTTTGTGACACACACTGTCGATGGCGGCTGGCAGGCGCTTGACTTTATCAGGGAGACCCGCCCTGACGTCGTCCTGTTAGACGTTAAAATGCCCCTTATGAGCGGCATCGAAACGCTCAGGCACATAAAAAACGAAGCCCCCTCAACAGTGATGGTTATGCTGACAGGCTACAGTTCGCTCAACGATGAGCAGGAGGCAGTGCGCCTGGGGGCGTTTGATGTCCTAAAAAAGCCGCCTGAGATAGAGGTCATCGTAGAGACGTTACGGCGTGCATGTACGCAGGTCACCAAAGGGGCAGCAGATGATTGAACAATGGAGTTATATGGCTTTACTCAACAGACTGATAATATTGTTGTACTACCTATGGAGCCTCCTGCCGTGGGTAGAAACGATAGATACAAAGGGGCTCAAGCACACGCTGCTACAACTGGAGAAGGTGTTTCCACCCAGACACGTGAAGATCAGGAACAAGAAGGTTTTACTTTTCTCCGGCTTTGGTAACTTCAAGGAGGTAACGGTAGCGGGTGGCGACATCACGGTGTATGGCGGCATTATTCTCAAGAACCGGATAATCTCCTTTAAAGACAAGCGGTTGAACATCCAAAAGGTTGGTGAAAAGGTGCTCAGTGACGGCTCCCTGTGGGTGGAGAACACGTTGTTTCTGGGCAACATTGGCACCCTGAGCAATCTCAACGTAGTCACAAGCGGCATTATAAACGGTACCATTGAACGGGTTGGCATGATGTACATCCGCGAGGGGATGTTTAACGGCACGGTAGAGTACGTGGAAAAGTGGGTGCACGTTGCCCACCACAACGGCTTCATACGCGGTGAAATCCGCCACATCGGTGAGACACTGTTTTTGGACAACGGTGTGTTTACTACCAACCGGTTGCCCAGGATAGCCGGCGGATATATGATTATCAAGGATGGCCTGTTGCAGGACTGCACCGGTCAGCCCTGGGGCTGGGACAAGATAGCCGAAAACATCGATGACCTCAAAGAGGACCAGGAGATATTCCTGTTTGGTTCCGACGGACACGTCATCATGGGAGGACATGCCAGAAACATCCTCTTCAGGGAGAGCATCAACACGTTCTCACGACACAAGACGGAGAACCTCATCTCATCCAACAAGTTCTACCGCCTCAGGGGTGGCAAACTGCAACGGGTTACGTTGAAGATATCATCCAACCAGGACACGGACGTGTCCATGGCCAAATATTTTTCCTATGTGAGACTGGAGATCGTATGACATCTAAGGGTGCACAGATAGAGCGTGAGAGTTTTGAGATCATAAGGGCCGGATTGCGGCGGTCTCCCCTCCCCTTAGGGGAGGGGGCAGGGGTGGGGTGTCAGACCTGGTCGGAGGCGGAGCTTGCCATCGTCCAGCGTATTATACATGCCAGCGGTGACTTTGACTTTGAGGACACCATCCGGTTTCATCCCCGTGCCATTGAGGTCGGCATTGCGGCAATCCGTGCCGGCAAGGACATCCTGGTTGACGTACACATGGTGCAGGCGGGGATAAACAAGAGGCTGCTTGAGCGTTTTGGCGGCAAGGTGGTGTGTTACATCTCAGACCCCGATGTGGCAGCGGAGGCGGTGGAGTTGTCGCTGACGAGGTCTGAGTGTGCGATAGTGCGTGCGTTTTCGGTGCCATCTAACATCGGGATCGTGGCCATCGGCAATGCCCCGACTGCGTTGCTCAAGCTCCTGGAGATCATTGATGGCGTCCCCACCTTCTTTGTCGCTGCAGGTCGCACCTGCCCGCCAGACCTTATAATTGGCATACCGGTGGGGTTTGTCAAGGCCGAGGAGTCCAAGGAGTTGTTGCTGGAAAGCAGACATCCGTTTATTACCTCTGTGGGCAAAAAGGGCGGAAGTAGCATCGCCGCTGCCACCGTCAACGCACTGCTAAAACTGGCCGCAGGATAGCATCTTGCAGCAGGCGGCGAGTGAAAAGGACGTATTTTACAAGTGGGCGGCGGCTCTTGCCATCATTACCATAGTCTATAATATTATTGAGGGGTGTGTCTCCGTACTGTTTGGTATGCAGGATGAGACGCTTGTGTTATTTGCATTTGGCATGGATTCGTATGTAGAGGTCATATCAGGGGTTGGGATATGGCATATGGTTTACCGAATGAAGCAGGCTGACGTCAGTGATCATGATGCGTTTGAACAAAAGGCCCTTAGGATCACGGGGTGGGCATTTTATTGTTTGGCTGTCGGACTGCTCGCTACTGCCTCTGTGGGTATTTATACAGGGAAAAAGCCTGAGACTACTTTCTGGGGTATTGTCGTTTCTGCCGTATCGATCCTGTCAATGTGGCTGCTTATCCGTTACAAGACTAAAATCGGAAGGCAGTATAATTCCCAGGCGCTGATAGCGGATGCCAATTGTTCAAAGGCGTGTATGTATTTCTCCGTGGTGCTTATCATTTCAAGCATTGGCTATGAGACCACAGGATTTGGAGCCGTAGATTCCATCGGAGCTGTAGGTATAGCGGGTCTATCTTACAGGGAGGGCAGGGAGGCGTTTGCGAAATCAAACGGTAACATGACTTGCAGTTGTCAGGGGGATTGTCTCTAACAGTACAAAGACGGCTTAAATCCCGACAACCACGGTTGATTGTGGTGCTACCACTAAGGAGGGAGTCAACGTATACGCTTCATAATGTCTGCAACGCTGTCTGACTTGCGGATATGCTCTTTTATCTTTTTCAGGGTAGCAATGTCATCGACCTTCTTTATCTGCTCCAGCAG
>NZ_JABXWD010000182.1 GCF_019173545.1 Candidatus Magnetobacterium casense
TTCTCCATTTCCCTGGGCGACAGCAGGGAAAACTTGGCAAGAATCCTCCTGATGGTAGAATCTATATCTTTGGTTTTGCACAGAATAGCCAACACGTTATCATTGGGGTTACTGCTGTCAACGAGCGGATCGCCGTCAAGAGTGCGTATATCTATCAATATATAGGTATAATTGATTAATCCGGTTCCCATGCTATGTGTCATGTTCAGCGGCTTGTTGCCAACATATAAGACAATTTGTATCGGTAACCTCTTGTGCTGGTTGTATATAAATGCAGAATAGAGATACATGCGCCCTAACATCGTGGCATCATTTGTCGATTGTATCTCTATATGGATTATCTCACCATCGGGAGCCTCAATTACGATATCGGCCTCCCTCAACTGAATATCAGGGAATTGAACGTCTATGAATTTGCCTGTCTCATATCCCGTCAGCAACTTCAAAAACGCCTCCGGTACATCTTTTATAATGTCCTTCAATGCTATGTCAAACTTCTGGTGCATGACTGTATATTAACACCCCCTGACTGTCTCTGTCAACAGGGTGAATTGCCTCATCCTCGGTTAATTTGGTCGTATAATGTCATCACCGCTGATTCTTGCACTGCAGATATGCCCTCACCTCTGATAGGGCTTCTTGCCTTGAGTTGATAGCGCCCTCAAGGCTCTTGTTATGTATGTGCTCCAGTATCAGACTGAACTCCGGTGACGGCCTCAGTCCAAAGCCATCTATGAGGTCATGACCAGTGATGAGCCTCGGAGCACGCATACGGGACATGTACTGTCCGGTGTAAAACCCCAGTATATCTCCAGCCATGTGGATAATCTCATCCCTATGGGAGACCGTCTTTGCCTGGGTGTCTGCAAGGGCGATGATTATCAGGGCATGGATATCTGCTCCGACCTTGTTTAACAACCGTACCATTGCCCGTTTGTTGCCGACGAGTTCCGTGCAGGAGGTATGACAGAGCCGCATGTGGTGTGCGATTAACTTGCATGTAAGTTCCACCTCACGCTGAGATGCCTTAAATCGCAGGAGGATGTCTCTGGCCATTTCGGCTCCTACCCTGGCGTGGTCGTGAAATGTAACACGGGCATCGCTACCAACTGCCCGTGTCAGTGGTTTTCCAATGTCGTGGAGCAGGACGGCCAGTTTGAGGATTGCTAGTGTCCCCGGTGGGTGAGCGAGGTACTGTCTGAAGCCTTGGGGGGATGGCAGACCCCTGCCTTGGGGGTCATTGATTTCGGTTTCGGCTGCCTGGTATGCGGCCAGCGTGTGCTGCAAGACGTCGAGGTTGTGGTATGCGTTTTGCGTTACGGCCTCTGCGGTTTGAAGTTCCGGGAGCAACTCAAACAATAGCCCGCTGTCAACCATCGAGCCAATAACACCGGCAGAACTCTCCGCAGAAAGAACCCCCTTTAACTCGCTCCATATCCTTTCGGTTGCAGCCCTGTGGATCAGTGTCCTCAGGTCGGAGATCGCCTCAAGGGTGTCCGGCTCGATCCGCAATCCCAACTGTGCGCTAAACCGATATGCTCGCAGGAGTCTCAGCGGGTCTTCCACGAGGTTTTCCCTGTTGACCATCCTGATGGTGCCGCTTCTGAGGTCATCCAGTCCCGTGGTGACGTCCACTATCATATCGCCGACGGTGTCACCTGACAGGGCGCTCAGGGGCATGGCAAGGGCGTTGAGCGTGAAGTCCCTGCTCAACAGGTCGTTCTTAAGGCAGCCTCCACGCAGGGCGGTAAAGTCAACGACTCCGGCACCCTTGACAACCCTCGTCGTGGGGGAGAATTTATTGCCGGGTATACCATCACCCTCATGGAGCCACACAAAGCTGCCTCTGACCTCAACCGCAAACGCCCGCGCTACCGCAATAGGATCACCGCTAAGGACAACGTCAACGTCCTTGACAACACGCCCCATCAGGATGTCACGGACCGTACCGCCTACAACATACATCTCACTCCCGGGACAGAACCCGGGCAGGAAGTCAATTAGCCTCCTGCAGATGTTGTTCAGCGCATGATTCACTAAATATGCCATAGCTAATTTTATATATAAAATAAAAAGAGATATCTCTAAGTGCGTGATTTCGATGCCGTACTTCTGCGCAACTGTACAAAGAACCCCCTGAGCAACTCTGCACACTGTTGCTGCAATACCCCCGATGTCACCTCCACCTGGTGGTTCAACCTGTTGTCGTTGAGTAGGGTGTAGAGGCTGGTTACGGCGCCCCCTTTTGGGTCATTGCAGCCATAGACAAGGCGCTTGATCCGGCAGGCCAATATCGCCCCGGCACACATCACGCACGGCTCCTTGGTGACGTACAGGACGCAATCGCTCAACCGCCAACTACCACAGGCCTCGGCACCCTTGACGATGACCGTGAGTTCCGCATGTGCCGTAGGGTCTTGCAGGGCCTCCTTGCGATTAAATGCCCCGGCTATGAGCTTACCCTGAGCATCTGTTAGCACCGCTCCAACAGGGACATCCCCCAACCGCCAGGCCGCCTGCGCCAGCTCAATGGCCATCGTCATGAAGCGCTCATCGGCGCTTAATATTGCGGTGTCGTCGGCTATTAAACTACCCCTGACATAGCTCAGGTACGATCATCCATTGTACCAGCCAGAGACCCTGTTCGTTTCTCCTGAGGCAGAGGACGCCGGCCATTTTAAAGGTAATCAGCCCCGTTTCGGCGGCGTCACACAGGAGCGTCGAGGCCAGCTTGCTAAGGTGCGGGAGGTGCCCGACGATGGCCACTGAGCCGGCCATCTCCACCAGTCGGTCTACCCATATGGCCGGACTATCAAGGGGCAACAGACCATCCGCTTTTACAGCGCCACCGGGAGGGGTGAGCACGTCCTCAAGGACTTGGGCTGTCTGCACTGCCCGACTCTTGCCTGAGTGGTATATCTTGTCAATCTTGACGTTGCCCCTCTGGAGAAAGGCAGCCGTCTTCTTTATATTTGTCAATCCACTGTTACTGAGGGGTCTTTGAGGGTCCTCTTCCTCGCTCTTTGCCTCGGCGTGCTGTATGAGGTACAGGTGCATAATGCTTTCCTCCTTTGCTAGGTTTTCTGACTATATTATACATTGATTGCCCTGGCATCTTTCAACCGTTGAATATTTTTGTTCCTGTGAATATTTCTGTGATGGTAGAAGGTTAAGCATTATGGGGTCAAGGGGGCTGGCCCCCTTGCAGGGGGTTCTGAAGGGGGGCGGAGCCGCCCCTTTCTTTCTTTTTTGAAACGTGCTATATATGTCATCACAGGATTTTTTACACCAAGATATTTTTTCTGATAAGTGTTGCTCTATTGACAGCATTAAATGAGTTGTGTTATATTTGGTGTATGGTGGTAAGCAATCAATATGGATAAACAATTAACCTATAAGGAGGGTTGGCCTATGGTAGGGGAAGAAGAAGGGATCAAAAAGCTAAAGCGTTATGTAATGCTGGGGTCGTTCCTTGGTGGTTTGATTGGCGCCACGGTAGCGGTGCTTGTGATGCCACAGTCACCGGAGGAGAGGAGACGGACCATCGCAGATATCCAGCAAGACCTCTATAAGCCCGTAAAGGTGAAGTTCAACGAACTTGTCGAACACGTAGGCAACTCGCTCATAAAGGCCGTTGATGAGGCAGCCAAAAAGGTGGCAAATGGTAAGATGAGGCCCGACGATGACTCGGAATCAGAAGATGAATACAGCTCTTAAATACCGTAAACGGCCATAGGGGCAGGACCACAAATATAGTGCAAGCAGCAACTTTAAACTATCGCGAGGGGATATAGTGAGTGTCGATATCTATCTGCTCCTGCTTCTGACAGTGCTCGTTGTGTTCATAATACCGATACTGATCCAGATAAGTCGTATGCTTGGCTCAGTGAACGACCTGCTGAAGACGGCAAATGAGTCAGTAAAACTCATGGTGGCCGAGTTAACCAGGACATTGGAAAGCGCAAACAAGATCATAGCAACAGTCAACTCAATCATAGAAAACGCAAAGGAGTTGGGGATCGCCTTTAAGGGATTGAGCGAGGGGGCCAGTAAGCTGGGTACCACCCTCAAAGATTCCGGCTCATACATCACAGGATTGTTGCAACAAATGACAGGTTTTGTATCATCGTTAAAAACGACACTTAGTGTCTTAGCTAAGGGATTATTGAAAAAAGGAGGATAATATGGCAAAAACCGAAGAAGAAGAGGGTAGCACGGGAACGCTTATGGCCATTACGATGGTAATTGGCAGTTTGCTGGGAGCAGCCGGAGGGTTGTTGCTGGCGCCTCAGCCAGGCAAGCAGACCCGCGATAAGCTCCGGGCCACGTATGATGACGTGTCACACAACGTACAGGACTTCATGAAAAAGTATGAAGGCAAGGTGCCCGATTTCTTGACAAAGGTTAAGGGTGAATTGCAGGACGTACCCGAGCAGGTTAAGACTGAATTGGCCGGCATTGCGAAAGAGACGGGTGAAACCATTTCCAAGGTCAGAGAGGTCGGTTCGGAATATCTCAAGGACGTCTCAAAAACACTCGCTACTACCTTCGATGAAAGCAAACACACGCTAACCTCAACCCTGGAGGAAGGCAAAAAGCTGATCCTCAGGAAAAAAACCGACGACGAGGAATAGCCCCCCTTTGAAGTCAGAGGGGCCGACCAGAGGGGCCGACGAGAGGGATTGTAACGTAAGGGCTGTTAATCTGCCCTAATCCCTCACTCTCTCCCCCCCTCCTCCCACGCATAAAGGGTTTTAGTGCGACGACAATATTATGGTTTTGGATGCGTGCAACTGCCCACTCACTAACCACCTATTTAATCTTCTTTACCAGTGGTTCAAAGTACCCGAAGGCCTGCCGGCGAACTGCCTTTAGCATTGTCTTTGCAACGGTTTGAAATGCACGTACCCTAGGGTGGTTGGCAATGGCATCAATTACCATCAGCTCGTCAACAAGGTCATCCTTACACAAACGCTTACTGCCCTCAAGCATGCTTACCGACGGACACAGGCTCACCCATCCTATAAGCAGACTGATAAACAGAGAGTTCACCTCAAAACTGTCATCAAAAGCTGTGTGTTTGCTCTTTTCATAGACATGCTTTAAAAATCCCGGTTCCTTAAATGCCTTGGCCTTTTCCTCTTCCTTTGACTTCTTCATATACTGTATGGCACTCTGGTATTCGGTCTCCTGGTTTATAACAAGTTGGTGAAAACTACATGTAGTACAGTGCTTTATCTTATTGGCGATCCCCCCCTTGGTATCTGAATCGGCAAGAGGCACTGCCACTGCCCAACAGGCCCTTCCGGCGTTGGTTCCACCGTGCAACCCATCAAAGGCCTCAGCCGTCGTAACGGGACAGATGCCAAACTTGTCTGCATTCTTTCCCCCCGGCTGCCTGCCACACAACTTGTACTCCCAGCAATTTTGCTTATCCTGTCGCAGAGGTAGTATATCGGCAATCTCAACCTTTAATTCCACCAACTTTACGGCCTCTTGCACAGATTCTTTTGCGGTTTCTTGCACAGGTCTACCATTATCTCTTTCTTCTACGGCTATGTAGCCGTCTTCCATATAATGCTCGTCATCCATCAATACCCCCATTGGGCTTTTATCAAAAGCACATAAATTCTTTTTTGTCTTTATATCCTCACTGTCCAGCGATACGTAAATGCTGATAGCCAATCCTCCCTTTAGGGTAACACGTTATTCAGTGAGTTGTCAAACAGAAAAGAAAACAAGAAAACAGAGGGTGCATAAATTTTTCATAGTTAAGGGTATTTAAGTGTAGTTGTATATCTCCTGTATTTTGCTATTTTTGCCGATGAAGTTGTGAAATCTGCTTCGCACGGCAAACGCCCTGTCTCTCAAGTGAGCTTGTACCCCCTCCCCTTAAAAGTGACGAGTGCATCCTCTGGGAGGACCTTTCTCAGTATCTTTATGTACGTCCTGAGCACCTCATCTCCGGTGCCCTTGTTGCCCCAGACGTAGCCCATGATGGTCTCATTGCTTACGATCTGCCCGCGGTGACGGATGAGCAGGGCCAACAACGTCCAGGCCGTCTTGGATATCCGTATTTCCCGGTCATCGCGGTAGAGGCTTTCGGCATTGAGGTCAACGGTCACGTCGCCTATTTTTATCACCTGCTGGAGATGCACCTTTTTGGAGAGCGACTTTAGCCTTATCAGGAGTTCTCTGATCTCAAAAGGCTTTGTGATATAGTCATCGGCGCCAAGCTCAAAGCACCGTTCCTTGTCCGTGATGGTGTTCTTTGCCGTAAGCACCAGCACGGGAGTGTTTACCCCCTTGCGGCGCATCCGGGCAATGATGTCTTCACCACGTATGCGTGGCATCATCAGGTCAAGAACGACGGCATCGTATGTGTTTGAGGCAAGAAACCACTCAAACTCCGTCTCATCCACGACGGCGTCAACCGTCATCCCCTGAGACCTCAGATACACCTGCAGGCTTTCGTTGAGGATTTTGTCGTCTTCTATGATCAAAACCTTCATGACTTTATTATAACAGCTTTTAGTTTGACAACGTCCGATAATTTTTGAATCTATACCGCTTTGAAGTATTTCTTCATATCCTCCAATATAAAGATATTTTCAAGCTCTACGGCCATCTGTCCAAGATGCTCTCATCATACATAAGGAAACCGCCCATGATGTTAAATTAATGGTATCCTCTTAATTTGACAATGTCACATTTAAGTAAACATCAGGGATTGTCTGAACTAGGATTACACAGATTAAAGGATTTACAGGAAAAAGAATATATGCCTTCTTTAACATGAATCCTG
>NZ_JABXWD010000183.1 GCF_019173545.1 Candidatus Magnetobacterium casense
TGTTACCTCAATGTAATACTATTATACAACAAACAGAGATATATTTGCTATGAAATTCCTTATGAATAAACAATCCACCCCTACTTTTTTACTGCGAAAGTTGAGTTATGAAGGTAAAAAGGCTACAGCCTTTACACAAAATGATAAGATAGAAATCCAGATTGAATGCAAAGAAAATGCCGGTACTCTTGAAGAGAAAGTTCCATACGCAATAGTAACCACTTTTGAGGTTGCCGAAGGCGTGAATATACCTGTTTATGACCAAATTCAACAACAACTGAAAACTGTCGTTAAAATTCAAACATCTGGTTAAGGCGGGAATTTTTTTGACAGAGATATCTCAAGATAACACCACTATCTGACACGGATAAAGATTTCTATTGTGCTGTTTACATATGACTTGCATTTGTGGTACACTTAAGTCACATGAAGAATGAAGCTAACAGCACGGTCAAAAAGTTCAGCGGGGCCAACAGCCCGTTAAAGGTACTGCGCACTGCGCCAATGTACAGTGAAAAGCAGAAGAACTTCACGGAACTGATTCCGCATCCGATCATCCCGCAGGTGTCTATCATGTGGGCATTTCTGGAGAGCTATCTGAAAAAGACCGCAGACGTCTTCAGACTCTACCCAGAGACACGCATTATCCTTGAGCAGCGCATCGCCAACCTCAAGGGGTCTTTCAAGCTCCAGTCGGAGGGCAAGGTGGTCGATGCCGAAATCGTGGGCACCCATCACATCATTGTCAACTACCTCGTCCGACACTCGCTGCTCAACGATACCCTGACCCAACAACAGCGCGAGGAACTCTTCTTCAACCTCCAGAAAGTCAGGGCGCAACTGTCAAACGCATACGGCACCACCCCTGCGGTCATTGCCGTGGACAAGACCGACAGGTACGTCGTAGACCTCATGTTTATGCTGGCCGAAAGCGTCACAAAGGCCATCTCTGACATGTCCGACAAGTCCTGGATCGAGTGCAACGCAACCCTCGTGGCCGTGTTAAACGTCTACCGCAATCGCCTCAGTAATCTGCTGGAGAGGTTCCACGTCTTTATCAATTCGGCGGAGCTGGGCGGGGCCACAACACCCTCATTCCATGCCCACGCCATGTCGCAGCGAAAAGACTCTCAGGTGGCATTACTGCCAGATGACAACAGTGATGACGACACCATACTGACCAAAAAACACTTCGAACGCCTCGGCCCCCGTCACCTTGATGGACAGTACATCATACAGATACTGCAAGAGATAGCGCTGGAAAACTTCCTGGGCGTTGCCGAACTCGTCAACAAAAAATTCAACCCCGGCAATGACCTGATAAATATCAGACCCGATGACAACTCCGATACTCAACACAAGCACGAATTCCAGGAGTGCATCATCGTCATTGACCCACACGACAAACAAGATGACTTATACAGATTCATCAGCCGCCTCAACAACATATGCAACAAGATAACCGCAGACCCGGCCTATGACTTTGACGCCTTCCTCAACGACCTCAGCCAACACGGCGTGGTGGAAGAACTTCAGGGGCTTGTACCCCACTTTGACGACAACGCCCCCGGCAAGGCCCTCTCCGCACAAAAGAGGATATCAACCCTCTGTCTGTTCATCAAGGACATACGCCTCAGGCAACGCTACTGGAGGCGCTTTTCAGACCGAGTGATGCTCTCCCCCGTGCCCGATATCTTTGCCGCATCCATAATGCGAAAGATAAAGATACGCGGCGTAGAAGAAAAGATCAAGGCCATCATCAACAAGACCGTCCCCGAGGGGATGAGGATAGACGTTGAGTTGACCGACTACTTCTGCTTTAGTCAGGGTGAGCACGTGATCCCGGCGTTTACGTTTGTTGCCGAGCCTCATGTGTGGTCGCTCTACGGCAAACCCGTGATGGAGGCCGCCGAGGAAGCTCTAAACAGCCACTGGGAGAAGATATACTACATCACGGAGGCCTATGTGCGCTTTATGGGTGACAAGACCGTTGAGGTCGAAATCATCCAGAAGCTCGACGAACTCATCGGCGTCTCAAGCGTCCTGCAGGAGATGTCGCGCAACAAACTCCCCTTTGAGAGCGACCCAAACAGTCTCCTCTACGCAAAAGCTCAACCGGTCAATATCGATATAACCGAAACGACGCAAAACTACCTAAGATACTTTGCCAAGTGCTTTGCCTACGCCAGGAGGAAGAAAATACTGTTGTTGCCTGGGCTGTGTCCGCGTGCCACCGTGATTGAGCTTAAGGAGATCGACGGGGTGCTCAGGGAAATAGTGCAGGTGTCGCCGATTTCGGTCTACATGCCCATTATGCCACTCGAACAGTTTGAAAAACGCCTTGGACCATACGCTTTCCTGAAGGAGGCCAATGCACGCTTTGAGCTTATCGGTGAGGGGCAGGGTAGGTTCGTGATACAGAAGATGGGCGGTGAGTGTCGCACCAAGGGCAGACCCGTCTTCCACAGAGACAAGAGGGAACACCTCAAGAGCCGTCCGCGCGTAAACGAAGAGCCACTGGTAGAGGCCATCAGTGAAACCGTTAAACAGTATGTCTTTACCAAAGAGAACCTGGGAAATTCGGCGCTGTTGTATTTTCAGCACTACATGCGGGAGTACATAACGAGGGAGTATGCAAACGAGCCTGACGTGTCCTGGAAGAACGTAGCCGAAGTGCTGTTTCACTGCGGTGAGGACATCTACAGCCTGGATATCGGCGTCAACATAGAGCGACTTTTGCAGGAGGCATTTGCGGCAAGCCTGCATGCCAAGATGGAGATGGCAAAGGCACATAGACTGATGTGCATCATAAAGGAGGCCAGGCAGGACGCCATCAAAAAGATGAACGTTGCCAGTCAGAGAGGCGACAGACTGAGAACCCAGATCGAAGAAGGCGACTTCATGGCCACCTACGAACTGGTCATGGGCCTTATCCAGAAGTGTAAGAAGGACAGCCGTTTTATCCCACTGCTGAACTCCCTCAACCTGCCCAAAAACGAAAGAACCCACGAACACATCTTATACATATTCTGCATAAGGCTCGTGGAACGCTACGAATTGCTCCGGGGCGGCATGACAAAGGTAATGCGCAATGAGCTGTTGAGCAACAATCTCAATACGATTTCGTTTTTCAAGCTCGCCGAGGTAATTGTAGAGGAGGCCTTCAGCAAAGTCAACGCACGCTTTGCGGAGGTGATATCCCAAAAAACCCTGGATGTTGACAGCTGCATGAGAGACCGTGCCAACTCCGAGTACCTGATGGTCGAGCTGATATCACGCGTGATCTACAAGTACATCAGCGAATCTCCCAAGCGTCGTCAGGAGTACTATAGCGCCGTCAAGTACTATTACGAGGACCACCCCTTTATAACCGAACTGCTCAGTCACATTGCCGATGAGCTACGACGCAAGAGCTTTCAGACCGAAGAGCACTGGAAGGCCCTCGGAGCCGATCCGGCACAAGGACACCTGGGCCTCATAGAGAAGTGCATCATCCCCGCGGCAAAGATGGGACAGTGCGTCATCAACTGCGAACGATATGGCGAGGTCTGCAACGACGTCATTACGATCATAGAAAACAACCTCTTCTCCTACCCAACAAAGGAAGACACCCCACTGCCCACTGTCACACCCTACTGTTATTCTTAGGCTCCGTCCCCCTTTAGAACCATACGTGTTAAGTTAAGCATGATACTCCACATAGTTCCCTTAATTTCTTTGATTTAGGTGTATCTGACGATTCATCTATCAACTGTAATGTTGTTTTTCAGGACGGTTGATGATTTTTCTCACACGTCTTTAACATAATATAGCGCGTTTCGATTGCGTGCGATACAAGAAAAGAAAGGGGCGTCTCCGCTTCTTTGTCGCTCCAGGAGGGGGCAGCGCCCCCCGGCTCAATGCGCTCCTGGGGCCCCCTTCAGACCCCCCCGCAAGGGGAGGGGCGAGCCGCCCCGGGCACGAAGAAGTCCCCCTTTTATGCCGGGGGAACTTAGCCGGGGGCGGCTCGCCCCTCGCTGACCCCTTGACCCCGTAAAAATGCCACGTATTTTGTATTTAACCCAATCGAAATCTGCTATATACAACAAAGCCATTGTTGTTGTGAGGTTTTTTCCTTAGCTTAACACGTATGTCTTGCGGGGTGCGGCGCCGCCCTCCTTGTTCTTCTCTTCATCCTACGTGTCGCAGATGCAGCGATATACGCACAACTGATCGACTCTGCCGGAACCCCAAACCTCTGCGCATAAAGCATCCGGTAAAAGGGCAACTGCACACAGTTGGAGACCGCCGACCAACTGTCCCGATCATCCGGATCGAGCTTACCCAGGGCCATCGCTATCTTGGCGGAGGTCTTGTAGTCGAGGATCAGCACGGCACCATCACGGATATCAACCCTATCAGCACCCCGTAAAGTTTGAACTGCCCCATCTTGACGCTGACGGACTCCTCAACACACTTGATCACTGTCCTGGTGTTTGTGACAACGGGGACCGTGTAACCGGTGAGGAAATCAAGCAGATGTTTCCTTCTCTGATGCTTCAGCAGATAGGCCGCACCGCTGGGATCGTTGCCGTAGAACCCCCTCAATGCCGGCCAGGACGTTGAACATGGCCCCAGTCTTTGCTGAGTCCCTCTGCAGACCTGCGTTCTTACGTCTTGTCGTTTTCTACCAAAAAAACGGTAACCTCGTACTTACACAAAACTACCTGTATTCGCTAATACAAAAACACCGTTTGTAAGATCAACTGTAAGGCACGTTTTGTACGGGCCGGACCATCCAGAGAGAGTATTGACCTTACCCTATCTTCGGTAAGTCTATCTCTTAATTCGTTAAACTCTATGTTTCTTATGCGATCTCCAACGTCATCCCTGAATAGCAAATGGTGTATTATCTCTATAAAAATGGCTGAAAGGTTCTCAACTATCAGCTTGCCATGTAATCTATAGAAAAATTTAGTTGCATCTCCGGGGACAGGGATACTCTCTTTTATCAGATTTGTACGGTAATACGGGTCATATAACTCTTCAAAGACACAATCCAAGGCAGTGAGGGCTATTTTCTCAAAACACGCAAGAGCATAATCCATCTGGCCAACATACGATAACCTCCGACCAAACTCTTTAATTTCTGCAATGGTCTTAATATGTTGGTTTATAATTGTGTTTAGTTCTCTCATGAAGGTATCAATTGCTATTCCTGTGCAATTATCTTCCCTCACAGTAATTATTGAGCCTCCTCCTTGCTCCTCTCTTATCTCTATGTCTTCTTTCAGATGTTTAAGAATCGCTGCCATTTTCTCAGAGGCATTGGAAAGTTTTGCGTCTATCTTATCACCAGACTCTGTACCTCTTTGTTTTTCTCTATCACTCAATTCTTTTTTCTTTTTTTCAATTCTGTCTGGTTTTTCAAAGACTCTTATAGCTCTGGATACACTTACAACAATAAGTCTTCTCAATCTCTCTGTTAAATGACGGTTAGAGCAATCAAACGCTGTTTCACTGAGTTTGACCTGATTGTCTGAATGAATGTTTTGATTATTACTATCAAACAATTTAAAAGCTAGACATAAGTCATGTATAAGAAGATGTCCTCTATCTTTACTCTTTAGAAATGTTTCAATTTCTTGATTTGCCTTAGCTCTGATATACCATTCTTCCTGTAAGTCACCTTTACTGACTCTTGAGACCATCATATCTGCTATATTAAGTAGGGCGAGATCAAAAAGAAACCGCTTACCCCATTTCATTTGATCTTCTATTTTGTTATTTACATAACTGTGTCTTTTTATCCGAACTATTAGATCAACCATTCTCATATATCCTGATTCACCAGTAGAGAGTGAGCCAAAAAGATCATGATAATGCAACATGTCAGCAATGAAGATCAAATCATCATGTTCAAAGTCATAACAAAAATGACCTCTATAATATCTTTTATATTCACTTACAATTTTATGCAGTTCATACCATGACTCACTCCTATGATCCGAGAGAATGATAGCGCCTTCCATTCCATGTCGATGATATACTACAGTCTTTCCAATGTCATGGTAAAAAGCTGCCAGCATCAATGTAAATATCCTAAATCCGTCTTTATTTCTATAAGCAATAGATTTTTCTAATTCTTCTCCTATTGGATACTTTGTTTTGTCATCTCTCTTGTGTCTCTCTTTTACACTTTCTTCTCTGAAATAGCTAATAAGCCTTGCCATAGCAGCAACAACATTTACAAAGTGATTAAAATCCTCTATGTTTTTTGAATAGTTTTCATAATCTTCCTCATCTCTATTGTCCTTTGTTTTTCTATTTAACCGTAACAGCGAGTTAAATTTTTGCTGAGGATCCCTTTCTGGTTGTTGCCACTTACGTTTCATAAAATAATGTTGTAGTCTATTAACAAAAGGAAAATTCATTGACATTGTACCTGTTGAATGTGAAAGAGTATATAACCCTTTGCTATCTAACAACCTTTTATCAACTATCCTTTTCATATGGCTTTCTATTTCATCTAAACACTTCCCCGGTTCAATGGGTGTAGACCATGTTGGTAACATTGTTCTATATTCCCTATTTGTCAAATAGCTTTCCTCATCATAATATGCCCTCTTGATACAGCCGATATACTCTTTAAACAACTCATCCGTAATATCTGTTTGTGTAATAGTGTAAAGCATGTTAAAACCCTCCTTATATTATGAGCCTCTTGCAAAAAGAAACCAAAACCCACTAAAAATATCTGCCCTACCCTCATCAATGAGGTCTAATTTTTACTCGTTAACATAAAAACTTCTAATTTTTCAATTT
>NZ_JABXWD010000184.1 GCF_019173545.1 Candidatus Magnetobacterium casense
AGTCGTCAACCCAAGCGTGAAGATTCAAGCGCAGAGCGGACAAGAGCATATCGGCAGCGCAAGAAAGAAGCGTCTGGTTTGCGTTGTGACGCAGATGTGACGCACTGTGACGCTAGAACAGAACAGAACAGAGCATATAAGAGAAGAAGTAATAGATAATAGCTTGATCGGTTTTGCAACCGATGCAAGCCAGTCGTTTGTTGAGGAGATAGACGAGCAACGAAAAACCAACCAGCCGGAATCGGACTTAAGTTTGCGCAGCCCCCGAGTCAGCGTTGAAACAGCAGTGGGAGAGCCTGTAGCGGCAAAAGCACAGCCCACTCCACCCGATTCTGCCGTTGCAGGAATTACGAGTAAGGCGGTAAAGCGCCCGAAGACACCGGATTTGTGCGATGAGAGTTGGCTAGACAACCTAAGCAAGACAGTTGCCTATCAAGGGCTTAACGTACCCGTGCTTTTTGGTCAGATGCGTGTTTGGTGCAAGTTGCACGGCAAGCATCCAACCAAGCGCCGATTCATTTCGTGGCTAAACAGGCAGGATAGGCCAATAAACGTATCCAAAAGCAACGATAATGGCGGCAAAGTGAGTTTGTTTAAAAATGCGTTTGTGCCTCGCCAGCCCGGAGAGAGCGACGAGGACTACACCCTTCGCAAGTCGTACTACGAAGGCAAGTATGGAGGTAAAGTGTGATAGAGCGTGTATTTTTCAATGAACAGGTTACGCGGGCGTTATCGTTAGGGGGTCATTTTAAGCCAACTGAAGAGTTTCTTGGTTGGTTGTACGATGAGCTTGGGGATGAATCGTCTGCTGATTTTGTACGAGCGTGTAATGAGAGTGCCAATAGCAGCCTTAAGGTCACGCTTCAGCAGATGAAGGATTTTATCGGACGTTACAAGCGTGAACGGATCATGGAGGAGGCTCGCAAACATAGTCAACGCCGTCATGGCGTGGAGAAAGTCGTAGTTTGCAACTTTGGTCGTCGTTGTGATCGTTGCAAGGTAGAGTATTGCGATGTAGTAGCCAATTATTCGTTTTCGAACATCAGGCGTGTTCTTGACAAGGAGCTGTCGCTTTCCGATGCGTTGAGTAACTTGTCAGTTGAGTTTCCCGGTCTTGGTTATGAGCGACAATTGGAGAAATTTGTGCATCATGATGGTAACGAAGCAGCCCGATTACCGTTTGACAAGACAGGTTAGAGGTTTTAGGATGAAGCGGATTGATGCTGTAGAGGTTAGAGGCTGGGAGGGGATATGCCAGAAGCTCGGAGTGAAAGACAAGCGGACTGCTAGACGCATATTGGTTCGCCATGGCGTTCTTGCTTACGACGGCAGGACGCCCGTGTTGAACGTTGATGTTTACAGGATGATGTCTATGCTCCGACACTCAAGCACTGACACTGAGCAGGTGGTCGCTGACCCCTGGTGAGTCAGGTTGATATTCTTTTCTTGCGTTAGGGATACTAACCCGAAGGGCGGCGACCTTGGGCGCCGCTTTTGCGTAAGCAAAAGTTGTAGCCCGACCCCGCAGGGGGAACGCCCATATCTCTTAAGCCCACAATCGAGGTCAGAAAGAAATATTTTCAGTATAAAACTCCCCTTTAGTAATAGCATCATAGAGGTCTATTTTTCCAGTGCAACAGGCGTTTCAGGATGTACGCAAAATGCACCAAAATGTACGTATTTTGTATCTTGACATAAGTTATTGTGTATGTTAGGATAAAATTAAGATGACGAAGATACAGCAGGAAATACAGGATAGGTTGAACAAACGTGTCAAAGAGCTTTCGGATGCACAGAAGCGTCGAGCCCTTCACCTTGAGTCGGTATTGGTTAATTTTGAGAAGAAGAAGAAGCCAATCAAGACGATACGAGATTATGTAGAGTTGGTGAAGTTGCAGCGTAGTCTTTTGGGGTATGACACGGTACAACGTCAGGAGGTAGTCCCAGTTCAGTCGTTAAGGGGTTTGTTTGAGGCAGCCGACACTGAGCAGGGGGTCGCTGACCCCTCAAGCAGTGAAGTCCTCAGGAGATAGGTAATGCAAAATGTAGAAGGAGATAAAGCCCTTTGATAGATAATGCAAAACGTATAATGGGAGATAAAGCCCTTGCGCAACGGTTACTTAATTCATTTGAGTTGTTTTCGCTTCTGACGTTGTTTGTGCAGACGCAGGATAACCGTTTGATACCGTTCAGGCTCAACCCGATACAACGTCTTCTTGAGTGCATTGTAGGTGAAATCAAGTCTCAAGGTCGTCCTGTCCGACTGGTGATCCTGAAGGCCCGACGTGAGGGAGTGAGTACGTGGGTAGCGGGCAGGTTTTATTGGCTAACTAGTCTTAATGGTAACACGCATTCATATATTATCACGCATCACCCTAATGCTACGAATGCGATTTTTTCAATGACCTGGCGTTTTTACGATACCTGCGTTGGTGAGTTTACGGTTGACGGAGTTTCCGTGCGTGTGAGGCCTACGACCCGGTACAAGAGCAAGCGTGAGATATATTTTGACGAGCTTGGTTCAAGTATTCAGGTATTAACGGCTGGTTCAAGGTATGGTACACGAGGTGGAACAGGTCATTATTTGCATTTTTCGGAGGGAGGTTTTTATGAATCAAGTACGGCAAAAGATACGTTTATATCCGCCTTGCAGTGTGTACCTGACTTGCCTAATACGGAGGTGATAATCGAATCCACGGCCAACGGTGTAGGCGGAGAGTTTTATGAGCGGTTTTATGACTGCCGTTATAGGTATGAGATAGGCATTAACGATATCGGTAATGTAGTGTATACGGAGTCAATCAACGAAAGTATGCCTGAGTCCAACATCTGGACATCGGTATTTATCCCGTGGTTTGCCTTCCCTGACTACGTTGCCGACGCTGCCCGTTTTCAGCAAGGAGCGCCCAAGGACGATGACGAACTACAGTTGCAGCATCAGCACAATCTAACAGACAGGCAGCTTTCCTGGCGTCGTAATGCGATATCCAACCGTTGTGGCGGTGACGTCCGTATGTTTCATCAGGAGTATCCCTCAAATCCCCACGAGGCATTTATCACGACAGGTACGCACGTATTTGATCTTCCTGCCATCGAGTCTCTCATGTCCCAGGCGAAAGAGCCGATACAACGCTACGACTTTATCGGAGCCTCTTTTATTGCGCGCAAGGACGGCAAACTCCACGTCTGGTCTGAGCCGATTCCGTACCGCAAGTACGTGGCATCTGCAGACGTCTCCGAAGGTCTCCATACCGGTGACTTCAGTAGCGTTGACGTTATAGATTATCTTACCGGCGAGCAGGTAGCGCATTGGCACGGCAAGACGGCCCCCGATGAACTGGCTCACTTGTGCATGGAACTTGGCAAGATGTACAATCACGCCTACCTTGCAATCGAAAATAACAATCACGGTCTTGTTACCGTGCTTAAGTGCACCGAACTCCGTTACCCAAACCTGCACCGAGACTCCGTCTCCAAGCCTGGGTTCACGACCACGTTTCAATCTAAATCCCTTGCCATCAACCATCTGATCAGCCTCATCCGTCAAGGCGCCTCCGGCATAGTCTCCCGTCATACGCTTGAGGAGATGCTGCACTACCAGATTGACATCAAAGGTCGCACAAACGCCGCTCCCGGCAAACACGACGACCGCATCATGTCATACGCCATCGCACAGTACATCCGCCATACCATTGCAGGCACGGTTTTTCAAGGTCAAGTACAATCTGGTGGATACGTATTGCCTGCACAAAAGAATTACAGACCGGCTACAAGTGCCGGTTATTAACAGGAGGATAGAATGAGAGCAATAAGATATTTGCTACTTGCATTTGTCGTGACGCTGTCTTCCATTGCAAATGCAGAGTTGTATATGCTTCTTGACAGCAAGACGACAACGGGGGCCGGGACGGCACATCGCACAAATGACGAACAGAACTGGACATGTGACGTTGCGTTGTCAGACAACACGACAACCGCCGTAACGGTGCACATTGAGGGCAGCCTTGGCGACAGATTCTCTCCGACCGGCATGGCAGAGTACACGTTGACGGCAGCGGAGATAGCTGCTTACAAGGCATCGTTTACAATAGTTAATACACCCGTGCGCAAGATACGAGCGAATCTTGTTACGCTGACAGGCGGTAGTTCTCCTGCCGTGACGGTCAACTGTTTGGGGGTGAAGTGATGTCGATAGAGTACAGTAAAGGCAACGGCGTTGAGGTAAAAGACTGGAAGACAACGGCCAGTGCGGCTGTAGCTGCGTTACCTGGGGTGCTTTCTATCTTTGGGATCACGCTTACTCAGGAGCAGGCATCGGCAATCTTTACGGTAGGTGTATTTCTGATAGGCTTCTTTGCCCGTGACATAAAGAAGAAATGACTGAGCCGTTTGATAAGATAGTATCGCAGTTTATGAGCGATTATCGATTTGCTGAAGTATGCAGACGTCCTTTAGAGTTACAGTGGTTGGAGGATTTACGTCAGTTTAAGGGTATATATGACCCTGATGTAATGTCGTACCTTCTTGAGTTTAACAATCGCAGCAAGGTCTATCCGAAATACACGCGTTCAAAGGTGGTTCCTGCGATAGCCAAGCTAAATTATATGCTTTTTCCAGACAGCGAACGCAACTGGGCAATCAAACCCACGCCTCGTCCTCGAGTTTCCGATGAGGTTCTTTCTAAGATAGTGCAAGAGTTGTCCCAAGATGGTCATCAATTAACCGTTGATGTTGTAGAGATGGCGGTCAAACAATATGCACAGACAGCGTGTGACAAGATGGAGACGGTGATAGATGATCAGTTGACAGAGTTGAAGTATAGTAGTATCTGCAAAGAAGCGATTCGAGATGGTGTAAAGTATGGCACCGGTATAATAAAGGGACCGTTGTCTATAACTAGGCAGAGTTTGTCGATAGTTTCAGATGGTAGCGGAGGTTTTAAGCAGGTAGATAGAGTTGAGTACAGACCCTTTTTTGAACATGTTCCCATATGGCATGTATACCCTGATATGACGGCTTCATCGTTTAATGAATGTCGTTATGTTTTTCAGCGTCATCGAATGAGTAAGGGCGATTTGCTTAGACTTACGGAGAGGTTAGACTTTATAGGAGATACAATCATATCCGTGTTGCGTTGCAGGCCTGGCGGTGATTATGTTCTTAAATATTGGGAGGTTGAGCATAAGGCCTTAAGCGACACGACATCCTCATCTTCTGTACATAATGTCTACGACGTGACAGAGTGCTGGGGTTATGTAGATATTCACGATCTTCCTGACATTGCTGGGGTGCCGTATTTTGATACTGAATCAGTAGGGGAGGTATTTGTCAACTGCTGGATAGTTGACAACAAGGTGATAAAGATAGCCTTTGAGCCACTTCCCCGAGATGTGTTTCCATATCATGTATTTTATTTCGATAAGGACGAGACGTCTATTTTTGGTACCGGTCTTGCGCGTATAATCCGTGATACACAGATGATTCATTGTGCATCGTGGCGTTCGATGCTTGATAATGCATCTACGGTGGCGGGTCCTCAGGTAGAAGTTAATATGGACAGACTTGTTGAGGGTCAGCGGATTGATGAGTTTTATCCTGGTAAGATGTGGATTACGAAGAATTCGCTTGAAAACGGACCAGCGTTGAGGTCTTTGGATTTTCCGTCTCATACAGGTGAGTATCTTTCGATCATCCAGGCAGCGGAGCAGACAGGTGACAAGGAGTCTAACTTGCCGTCTGCGCTGTTTGGCGATATAGAGCGTAATCCTAACGAAACAGCCCGAGGAGTTTCTACCCGCAACAGTAATATGAATTTGGTGATAGACGATATAGTAGGTCATTCACTGGGCCGGGGGTCGCTGACCCCTTGACGAGTGCAACAAGGGAGTTTTATCAGCGATATACGCATGGAATATGGAATTCAACCCGGATTCCGACATTAACAGATAGCAAGCAGTGGCAGTGTCACGGACGTTTCAGAGCTGCTCAACGTTTACAAGTAGCTCAAAGGCATCAGCGCACAACAACAAGCGTCATTGCCTCCTGCGCAACATGATGATACGTTGCAGCAGAGGTTACAGTCAGGCGCCCCCGTCAGGACACGCAGACCGGTTGTAGTGCCCAACACAGGTGTCGTCCTTGATGACTACGCTGCCGCATTCAAAGAAGTAACATAGGAGGAGATAAGAAAGAAATGTCAGTAAATACGTATAGTGGTTCAATAGGTCCTTACGCTGCTGCCGGCTATGTAGCCGGGAAACTTCTGAAGCGTCTTTTGCCGTTGTTAACGTTTGAGCCATTCATGAGTTCGGAGGTATTGCCAACAAACAACACCAAGACGATGCAATGGCGTCGTTTTTTGTCGTTGCCACCTGCGATGAAGCCTTTAACTGAAGGAGTAACGCCCGGTTCTCTTAAGCTGTCAGCACAGGAGTATACAGCCGTGCTTGATCAGTATGGCTCCGTTGTGGAGGTTTCCGATGTAACCATCCAGACGTCTCAGGATAAGATTATCCAGGATCTCGCACAAAACATGGCTGAACAGGCGGCTCAGACAATCGAGCGTGTTCGGTACAACGTGTTGAAGGCGTGTGTGAACAAGTTCTATCCTGGCGGTGCAACGCTCCGTAGTCAGGTCAACAGTCCGTTGAACAGTATAGCGCGTTTCGATTGCGTGCGATACAAGAAAAGAAAGGGGCGGCTCCGCCCCCCTTCAGAACCCCCCGCAAGGGGACCAGTCCCCTTGACCCCGTAAAATGCCATTATCTTGTATTTAATCCAATCGAAACGTGCTAT
>NZ_JABXWD010000185.1 GCF_019173545.1 Candidatus Magnetobacterium casense
GGGGGGGCACCCCTGCCACAAACCGCCCCTTTTTTTCTTGTATTGCACACAATCGAAACGCGCTATAAAATAACATACTTGAATCCTTACAAGTAAATGAGTTATGATTTGTAAACAGGGCAGTGATGTTCACAGATATTTTTACATTGCGGACAGGTGAGTAATTGACCATGCTTGTATCCTTTGAGGGCATAGATGGCTGTGGTAAGTCTACGCAGGTACATGCGGTATCGCTGATGTTGACGCAGAGCGGATATGAGTGCGTGACCACATTTGAGCCTGGTGCGACGCGGACCGGGGCACGCATCAGGCAGCTGCTCCTCGATGTAGTGAACCCTCCTGGCCTTGACAACATGGCCCCGTTGACGGAACTACTCCTGTTTAACGCCCAGAGGGTTCAGCACATCGAAGAGGTCATAAGACCCGCACTGCACAGGAAAAAAATAGTCCTGGTTGACAGATTCACGGATTCAACCATCGCCTATCAGGGTTTTGGCAGGGGGATTGACCTGTTGCTGATAGAGACCCTACGGCGGCTTACAACCAATATAGCGCCGGAGATAACCTTCCTGCTGGATATCGATGCCGCAGAAGGACTCAGAAGAACCGCCGCTCTTAACAAGACCGACAGGATGGAGTCAGAGGCGCTTGAGTTTTACGAAAGGGTCAGGGGCGGATTCCTCGAAATTGCCGCTATGCAACCTCAGCGGGTTGTGACACTGCAAGGGACGGTCCCTCCCCAGGAACTCACGGAGATTATCACGGCGATGATCATAGAGAGGCTTGCGCTATGTCCCTAGGCGCCATACTTGGGCACGAGCGTGCGATAAGGGTCTTACGCGGGATGGTGAGGCTGGACAGGATAGCCTCGGCATACCTCTTCAGCGGTCCGGCCCAGACGGGCAAGAGGCTCACTGCGGTGTCCTTTGCCAAGGCCATACACTGCATGGACGACACACCGGGCCGCGATGACGCCTGCAACCGATGCCTCTCCTGTCACAAGGTGGATGCCCTGACGCACCCCGATATGAGGGTCATAGCAGCCGAAGAGGGCATGATCAAGATCGAAAAGATCAGGGAACTCGAAGACTTCCTGTCCCTGACGCCAATAGAGTGGCGGTCGAAGGTACTGATCGTGGACGACGCCGACAAGCTCAATCCGGCGGCGGCCAACGCCTTCCTAAAGACCCTTGAGGAACCCCCCGCAGGCAGCGTCATCATCCTGCTCAGTGCCTTTGAGGAGAGTCTGCTTGATACGATCCGTTCCCGGTGTGTGCTCATCAACTTTACGCCGCTATCGTTGAAGGCGGCCAGGGCGGTGGTCAGCTCAATGGGGAGGGATATTGCAGAGGCACACCTGAGACTGTCAATGGGCAGCATTGGCCCTATGCTCTCCGATGAGGTTATCGGCAGGCGCAACAGGGACATGGCCACATTCAAGGCTCTGCTCACCGGTGAGAAGGTTACACAGTGGAAGGAAAAAGAGGAGATGACACAATGGTTTGAGTCAGCCCTCGTCTTTATCAGGGACATGATGACCCTGAAGGTTGAACCCGATAGCGCCGTGCTGATAAACAGCGACAAGAGGCAGGAGCTGAGGGACTTGGGCAAGAACGTTGCGTCAGGGACCCTCGTGGAACTCTACGAAAGGATTTTGGGACTTATGAACTATTTTATCTTCAATATAAACAAGTCCATTGTGATCAATTACGTGCAGGCGATGCTGGAAAACGTATTAGCAAAACGCCCCCCGGATGCCGGTACGGGCAGGGGGACAGGGGGATGATGCACTTTATGTTGTCGGAAAGAGAAAAAGGTTAGAATATGCCGGATATTGTTGGAATAAGATTTAAAAAGTGCGGAAAGATTTACCATTTTGAGGTAACCAATACCGATGCGTTGCAGATCAAGAAGGGCAACACCGTCATCGTGGAATCGAGCTTTGGACTGACCATCGGCAATGTCGTCACGGACGTCAGCAGCGTTGAGAGCTACGACAAGGAGCTGAAGCGGGTGATGCGCTTAACGACGGAGGAGGACTTCCGGATAAAGCTGGAAAACGACGAGCTTGAGCAAGAGGCCAAGGCGTTTTGTCAGGAGCGGGTGGTGTCCAGGGTGTTGGCCATGAAGCTGGTCAACACGGAAGTGACGTTGGACAGGAAGCGGATAGTGTTTTACTTTACGGCCGAGGGCAGGATTGATTTCCGGGAGCTTGTCAAGGACCTGGCCTCGCGCTTTAAGACACGCATAGAGATGCGCCAGATCGGGGTCAGGGATGAGACAAAGTACATCGGAGGGCTGGGGATATGCGGGCGGGAGGTCTGTTGCAGGACGTTTCTGTCGAGTTTTGCGCCGATCTCCATCCGGATGGCCAAGAGGCAGGACCTCGTGCTCAACCCCGGCAAGTTATCCGGGCTGTGTGGCCGATTGATGTGTTGCCTGGGCTTTGAGGTGGATGATGGCAGCTTACCGGCGGAGGTGGTTGAGCTTACAGAGGACTCGCCAATCCTGGAGGAGCTTGATGCCGAGGATGAGTACCTGCCCTTTGAGCGTCTGGCC
This sequence comes from Candidatus Magnetobacterium casense, assembly GCF_019173545.1. Classification (GTDB taxonomy): domain Bacteria; phylum Nitrospirota; class Thermodesulfovibrionia; order Thermodesulfovibrionales; family Magnetobacteriaceae; genus Magnetobacterium; species Magnetobacterium cryptolimnobacter. Next base: position 2,560 of record NZ_JABXWD010000185.1, read on the forward strand.
GAGTCCATAGAGGCTCGGCAGCGGCAACTGACATCTGCAGAGGGCGCCAGGGAAGGAATATGTGGCCCCTGTGACACGTGCAAGGGCGAGGCGGAGACATCAAAGCCGGACGGTGAACAAAAACGCAGACCCCCTCGCAGGAGGCGTCACAAAAAGCCATCCGCCGCCACGGCAGAGGGCATACAACAAGCCGGAAAGAACCCCGAAGGTGGAGGTGCAACGATAACCGCACCTGCATCCCCTGCATCGGAGCGCATCGATGTACCTAAAGGAGAGGGGCAACAGCAACAGCCAAAAAAGAAGTGGCGACCAAAAAGACACAAGCCAAAAAAGAAGACTGAATAACCGGAGACTTACACGAAGATGAAAGAAAAGCTATACGTAACAACCCCCATATACTACGTCAACGACGTCCCCCACATAGGCCATGCCTACACCACGGTGGCGGCGGACATACTGGCGCGGTTTAACCGCCTGATGGGCAGGGAGGTGTTTTTCCTCACCGGCACCGACGAGCACGGACAGAAGGTGGAGAAGGCCTCATATCTGGTTGGCCGTACACCCAAAGAACATGCGGATGTCCTCTGTGAGAACTTCAAAAACCTCTGGGTCGGGTTAAACGTCACAAACGACGCATTTATCAGAACAACAGACCCGCAGCACATCCGTGTTGTCCAGGACATGCTCCAAAAGCTCTACGACAAGGGTGAAATCGAAAAGCGTCAGTACAGCGGTTTTTACTGCACATACGATGAGCGTTTCTGGACGGACAAGGAGGTCCCCGATGGCAATTGTCCCGACTGCGGCAGGGCTATCGACAGGATCGAGGAGGAGAACTACTTCTTTCTGATGTCGGGGTATCACGACAGGCTGGTGAGGTACATCGAGGACACGCCCGACTTTATACAGCCACAGAGCAGGCGCAACGAGGTCCTGGGATTTCTCAAAAGCGCCCCCCTGGGTGACCTGTGCATCTCGCGTCCAAAGAAGAGGCTCTCCTGTGGTGTGCCGATGCCATTTGACGATGACTTTGTGACCTACGTGTGGTTTGACGCCCTGATGAACTACTACTCGGCAACGCTCTACCTTGCCCCCCAAACGTCGGGGCAGTGGTGGCCGGCAACCTGGCACCTCATCGGCAAGGACATCCTGACCACGCATTCGGTCTTCTGGTCAACCATGCTCATGGCCCTTGATATGCCGCTGCCAGGGCACATCTTTGCCCACGGCTGGTGGACACAACAGGGCAAGAAGATGTCCAAGTCCCTGGGCAACGTCGTAGACCCCTTTGACATCATTGCCCGCTACGGAGCGGATGCCTTCCGGTATTTTCTCGTCAGGGAGGTGACGTTTGGCCTGGATGGCGATTTTTCGGAGGCCGCTCTCATCGGACGCATAAACAGCGACCTGGCAAACGATTTGGGTAATCTCGTCAACAGGACTTTCTCCATGCTACAGCGGTATTTTAAGGGCGTTATCCCACAGCCAAAGATACCAGACGAAGGGCTTGAAAACCTGATGGTAGGCACCCTTGTTATCATAGAAGATTCCCTAAAGGAGCTTGCGTATCAAAAGGCGCTCAATGCAATCTGGGAGCTTACAGCCTTTTTAAACAAGCACATAGACACCGAAAAACCCTGGGTGCTGGCAAAGGGAGGCAATACGGACAGGCTGGGCACTGTGATATATCACTGCCTTGAGGGGTTGAGGTTTATCGGCATGTATCTGTATCCGTTTATGCCTCAGACGTGCGGGAAGCTCTATGGGGCGTTGACGCAGAAGGACATCAGAGACGTAAACCTCTCTGCAACGGAACACGCCGGATGGGGCAGGCTTGGTCACGGCAGAACAGTGCTCGAACTGCCGCAGTTGTTTCCGAGGATAGAGAAGCCCGCAGAGGTAGCACAAGCGACAGAGGCGGTGTTAGCGGCAGCAGAGATCAAATCCGCTGAGAATGTTGTTGCCGTCGGTGAACTTATCGGCATCGAGGACTTTGCGAAGGTGAAGCTCAAGGTTGGCAGGGTGGTATCCGCCGAAAAGGTGAAGGGTTCATCGAAGCTGCTGCGCCTCCAGGTAGACACGGGGGAGATGCGTCAGGTGGTGGCAGGCATCGGTAAACACTACAGTCCAGAGACTATTGTTGGCAGGAGCGTTGCGGTGGTGTGCAACCTCAAACCTGCCAAGTTGATGGGGATCGAGTCCCAGGGAATGCTACTGGCAGCCTCGGACGATACAGCAATGGCGCTACTGACGCCCGACAAGGAGATAGCACCAGGAGCTACAATCAAATAGCAAGGGAAAGAATAGGGGGTGTCTTCTTAATCTCCATCAAAACGCTCTATAATTCAGAACAGCCTGTGCGGGAGGTCTACACCCATGTGCTGGTATGCAAGCCTTGTGGCAAGTCTGCCGCGCGGGGTTCTTTCGATCAATCCCTCCTGTATGAGAAACGGCTCATAGACGTCCTCGATGGTGTCCTTTTCCTCGCTGACCGATGCGGCAAGGGTATCCAGGCCAACGGGGCCGCCGTTGTACTTTTCGATGATGGTCTGCAGGAGTTTTCTGTCCATTTCATCCAGGCCCATTTTGTCTATGTTCAGGGCCAGCAGCGAGCTATCGGTTATGGCAATGTCAATGATGCCGTTGTTTTTGACCTGTGCGAAGTCCCTGACCCTGCGTAACAGCCTGTTTGCGATTCTGGGGGTTGCACGAGCCCGTTTTGCGATCTCCAGTGCGGCGTCGTCGTTTATCCGGACGTTGAGTATTTTGGCCGAACGCTTCACGATAATTACAAGTTCATCGGCGCTGTAGTACTGCAACCTGTTGATAACACCAAAGCGGTCCCTCAGCGGTGAGGTCAGCAGTCCGGTGCGAGTGGTTGCCCCCGCCAGGGTGAACCGCGGGAGGTTGAGCTTGAGTGTCCTGGCATTTGGCCCCTGGCCGATGAGGATGTCGAGCTTGAAGTCCTCCATGGCAGGATATAGTACTTCCTCGACGACACGTGGCATCCTGTGGATTTCGTCTATGAACAGTATGTCGTGTTCTGAGAGGTTTGTCAGTATGGCAGCCAGGTCGCCCTGTCTCTCCAGGACGGGGCCGGAGGTGGACTTTATGTTGACCTTGAGTTCGGTGGCTATGATGTTTGCAAGGGTGGTTTTTCCAAGTCCGGGGGGGCCGCAGAACAATATGTGGTCAAGCGGTTCGCCACGTCCCCTGGCTGCCTCAATAAAGACGCTGAGGTTGTCCTTGAGTCTGTCCTGGCCGATGAAATCGTCAAAGGTCTTTGGTCTGAGCGTGACCTCCGTTGTGATATCCTCCTTCATGGCGGCGGGTTGACAGATATCGTCTTTTTTCAATTGTCGGAGGTTCCCGTTGCACCCTCTGAGAGATATTTCAGCGCCTCCCTGATGAGGGTTTCAATGTCTTTTATGCCTCGTTTGTTGAGAACATCGAGGGTGGTAACGATGTCTGCCTTTTTGTATCCAAGCGTCAACAGTGCAGAGAGGGCGTCTTCGTACTGTGTGTCCTTTGCAGGTACGATCGATGGCAACTTTCCCTTGAGTTCAAGGATAAGCCTCTGGGCCGTTTTTTTGCCGATACCGGGAATGCGTGACAACATCGCCACGTCCTCCCCCTCGATGGCCGCCGCAAACCGCTCCACAGACAACCCCGACAACGTGGCCAAGGCTATCCTCGGCCCTATGCCCGAAACGCTGATAAGCCTGCTAAAGAGCAACCTCTCCTCATCTCGCATAAATCCATACAACTGCAGTGCGTCCTCCCTGACGTGCGTATGGATGTAGAGAAACACCTCATTGCCCTCCCCGGGAAGCTCATTGTTGATGGCAACATGCACCTCGTACCCCACACCGTTTGTCTCTATCAGGACCTCCGTTGCCCTCTTGCGCATCAGCCTGCCCCTGAGCGAACCTATCATAGCGAGCCTGTCATAGCGAGCCTGTCATCTTGTCGCGTTAATTATGTCAACAGGTCTGAGAAGGTTCAGTTTATCAGCCGGACAAGTTCGTCAATGCTGGAGACTTCACGTATGTAGCCTTTTATCTTTTTTAAGTTGTCCAGGTTATCGAGCTTGTCGATCTTCTCCATTAAGACCAAGCCTGTACTGCCAAACTTGATCTCAAGGGCAAGCTCTATACCTTCGAGCAATCCCTTCTCCAACCCTTGCGACAGACCCTGCGACAGTCCTTGCGACAGTCCTTGCGACAGTCCTTGC
>NZ_JABXWD010000186.1 GCF_019173545.1 Candidatus Magnetobacterium casense
TTTGAAAATGGATTCCCGTTTTCACGGGAATGACAAGAAATGGTATTTTGCGCCCATCTGTGTCATTCCTGCGTAAGCAGGAATCCAGAAAGTGCGAAACCATAGAGATATATTGAGTGGCTTATAAATGCCCCAAAAAGGAGTTCACGCTACGCAAAGGTTAGAGTTTCCATATAAACGGCCTCAACACTTTCCAGACGATACAGCGCTAAATTACTGCCGAGGCCAGTACATGATGATTACAACACCACATAATGCCATTGCACCACCAATCAAATCGAATCTATCTGGTACCACGTTGTCAATTTTCCAACCCCATAATATGGAAAGAGCGATAAATATTCCTCCATATGCTGCATACACCCGTCCAAAGTTAGCAGGTTGCAACGTTGGAATGACACCATAGACAACTAGTATTAATGCACCGGCAAAGGCATACCAAACACTTTTGTTCTCGCGCAACCAAAGCCACACGAGATAGCCACCACCAATCTCACAAGCGCCGGCCATGATAAAATAAAAAACCGATTTAATTGGTTGCCAAATTATTTCGAGATTCATTAAATGTTGATGACTTCGACAAAAGTCTCTACAAATTCACGGTACATAGTAACATGCATACCTATTATTGTATCATAAAGCTTTACATTAAAAATCTATGGGTTCGCAGTTTCTGCCAGGGCTATTTGTTCTTCGTGGCCGGGGTGCCCCACCCCTCCCCTTGACCCCATTATTTCACACTCAATTATCATGCCTGAAAAAACATGTGTCATTTCAGTATAGTATCAATTAGGATTACACATCCGCAATAAACTTGCCAAATGGCTATATACAGAGCGTTTCGATTGTGTGCAATGCAAGAAAAGAAAGGCACGCCTCTGGAGCAGGTTGACTAACAGATACCCCTACATGCTACTATAAAATAAGATTACGTATTCTAACGCTTAGATAAGGAGGTCATGACATGTAAGGTAACAACATGGCAATATCAGTGACAAGCAAGCGTAAGCAGACAAAAACAAAACACTAAAAAAAGGAGAACACGATGTTAAAAAAGACGATTATTGCTATTGCATTGACAATGATGTTGGCAACCACGGCAGTTGCAGCCCAGTACCCGGGGCTTATAGGGGCCGCCTATGGAAACGTCTCAAGCACTAACATGGTGGCATTGGTTTTTAATGCCTCGGTAAATCAGAAGATAGCCATCCTTACGTACCCCTCGTATACAGTATTGAATCCTGTATGCTTGTTATTTCCCATGAGCAGCTCATCGAGTGCTGTCTATGGGTATGGCAATGACGGTTTTTATGTGATTGCTCCCACTTCTGATGTCTATTTTGCGGCATGCATGAGTTCCAGCAGCTCTGCTACTGCCAGGGATTTATTCCTGTATGCCTTTGACCTTGACAAGTACGGCATAATGGCAAAGGACAACAAGAAGGAACCAACAGATGAGGAAAAAGCAGCCTTGAATCAACTGCTTCAGGAACAGTTCGGCAAACTCGGACAGGCCCAATAAATCCCCCGCATCCCCGTGCGTTAAACGTGACTCTTCCCGGGGATTTCCCCTGGGAGGGGTGAGGGGGAGGGTTAAATCGCGGGTGATTTGGATAAATAACAAGATTGGAGTGTCAGCGAAAATGCCTTTTATAGTATGGAATGACAACATTGGCCTGGGTATCAGGGAGATAGACGACCAGCACAAGGTGCTGGTAGACATTATAAACAAGCTGTTTGATGCAATGAGTGCAAAAAAGGCAAAGGATATCATGAGCGGGATTTTCAAGGAGCTTATTGACTATACCAGGTACCATTTTAACGCTGAGGAAGCCCTCATGGAGACCTACAAATACCCCGACATCGCACAACATAAACACGAACACGAACGACTCACTGTGCAGGTGCTTGACCTTCAGGAGCAATTTGCCGAGGGTAAGGTGATGGTGGATGCGAAGTTGATGAACTTTCTCAGAGACTGGCTCATTGATCACATTCATCTCTCCGATAAGAAAATATGGCGATTTATTAAGGGTTGATAGGGTACACATATGTTAAACGATACGGTACTGGTCATAGATGACAATGCAATAACGCTCAGGGAGGTCTGCGATACCCTCTCCGGCGACGGATACAAGACACTAACCGCCACAGGTGTCATGGAAGGGCTTGAGGGATTTGAACAACACAGGCCCGCTCTCGTCTTAATGGACATCGGACTTATGGATATCGGGGGACTTGACTTCATAAGACTCCTGAAAAAGCACTACCACGGTGACGTATCGTTTGTTGTCCTGACGGACGGACACAATGCCGGGATGCTCAAGACATTGAGCGACCTTGATGTCTGCTCGTTTCTGCGCAAACCGCTTGACCCCTATGAGTTGAGGGGTGCGGTAAAGCTAAATTTTGCCATGAGGACACGCAGGGATTCCACTGACAGGCAACAGCCTCCTGAAACAAAGCTATGCACCATCGGGGATATAACCGTGCTGCAAAAGGCCGTTGATATCATGCAGATTGGCGTCATGATTATAGATGACCGCATGAGGATACAGTACGTAAACGCCGCTCAGGCTACCATCTTTGGCATCACACCAGGGCAGATGCGTGGCAGGGCGCTGGATGAGTTCTTGCCTAATCAGTACTGTGTCATTTCGGATGAGAAAAGACACAAGACCGAACAACTCGTCTTTGCCGGTAGTGGGTATACGCACCTGCAGCTCATCTCGGACATGGTTATCGACGAGGCCGACAGACCCGTGGCCTTTATCTATTGCTGCATGGATATTACCGACCTCAAGGAAATGGAAAAGCAGATTTTTAAGGACAACTATGAGCTTGAGGACATCGTCAGGGACAGGACACGGCAACTGGAGCAGGCAAACAAGCAACTAACCGCCTCCCTCAAGGACAAGATGCTCCTACTGAAGGAACTCCACCACAGGGTCAATAACAATCTGCAGATAATCTCCAGCATGCTCAGTCTCAGCTCAGACCACATTACCGACCCGCAACTGCTTACGATCTTCAAAAGCAGCTACACCCGGATCAGGGCAATGTCCCTGATGCACGGCAAGCTCTACAACAGCCCCGACCTCTCAACCATAAACCCACAGGAGTACATTAGCGAACTGGTGGGTGAACTGTTATCCTCCTACAAGCTGTACTACAGTTCCCCCGATATCGATATCGAGGTGGACACCGACGACCTTGACATCAATCTCATGTTGCCCTGCGCCCTCATCATCAACGAGCTGATCTCAAACGCCCTCCGACATGCCTTTGCAAAAGACCAAAAGGGCAGGATACTCATCGTCTTCAAGCGCAACAACGACGACTTTACCCTGAGTATCAGTGACGACGGCATAGGGCTTGACAGAGAACAGGCCCTCAAAAAACAAAGTTACACCGGCCTGCAACTGGTCAATGACCTCGTCAGGAGCAAGCTCAAAGGCGTCATGGATATAGACACCGGCAAAGGAACCAAATTCACGATCTCCTTCAAGGAGGGGCAGAGCAGATATCACAACAAGGTCTGAAAGGTATATTCTTTATATTTCTATGGTAACTATACTTTTACGTATACTGGATTCCTGGTCAAGCCAGGAATGACACACTTGAAAAACGGCTGTAACTGTCATTCCTGCGAAAGCAGGAATCCATGCCTTTTAGCCGTGGAATAAAATTTACCCTGCTTTTTAAAGAGGATACCCCTAAACTACCCATAGCTTTTTAAATTGTTGAGCGATCAGTTATAATACCCCTATGGAGAGGTTGCCGAGTGGTTTAAGGCGGCGGTCTCGAAAACCGTTGTGGAGGCGACTTCACCGGGGGTTCGAATCCCCCCCTCTCCGCCAGAAAAAATGGATATAATCACCTGTCACGTAAACGCTGATTTTGACTGCCTTGCCTCTATGATCGGGGTACAGAAGCTCTTCCCCGATGGGAGGCTGGTGTTTCCGGGGTCTCAGGAGCGGGTGGTGAGGGAGTTTCTCAAGACGTTCCCCGTTGATACGCTGCGCATAAAGGACGTCATGATGCAGCGAGTCAAGCGTCTGATCATTGTGGACACGAAGTCCCCGGAGCGGATCGGCGAGTTCAAGTCGCTCCTGGGCAGACAGGGGGTTCAGGTCTTCCTCTACGACCACCACAGACGTGGTGATGGCGATATCGAGGCAACTGTAGAGACCATCGAAGAAGTCGGCGCCACCGCCACGCTTATAACCGAACTGATCCGCACCAGGGGGATATTCATCACCCCGCTGGAGGCCACCATCCTGTGCCTGGGCATATACGAGGAGACCGGCTCGCTGCGTTTCCTGTCCACGACGGAGAGAGACCTCCTGAGCGCCGCCTTCCTGCTCAAGCGCGGGGCAAACCTCAACATCGTCTCCGACTATCTCAGACCACAACTGAGCAAGGACGCCCTGTTGCTCCTGAACGAACTGATAGGCTCGATGACCGAGGTCTTTATCCACGGCATCAGGGTCAAGCTTGGCACGGCAACCCTGGAGAGCTACATGGGGGATGCCGCACAACTGGCCCACAACATCATGGATATGGAAGACATAGACGCCCTGGTGCTGATCCTGGGCATGGAGGGCAAGAGCATCATGATTGGCAGGAGTCGAGTGGCAGAGCTTGACATCGCCGACCTTTTGCGCAAGTTTGGTGGCGATGGCCATCCCATGGCGGCCTCCGCCATCGTCAACGAGCTCAATCCACTGCTCATCAAAGAGCGGGTTGCAGCACTGTTGCCCTCTATCGTCAAACCCACCAAGACAGCCAAGGACATCATGACATCGCCGGTGGTGAGCATCAACTTCACCTCGACGATAAAGTATGCCCAACGTCTGTTGACCAAATACGCTATAAACGTTCTGCCCGTGCTCAAAAACGACATCTACGCCGGCCTTATCTCACGCGAGACCGTGGAAAAGGCCATCTTTCACGGCTTCCACGACAGCGCCGTCTACGACTTCGCCACCACCGATGAACTCACCGCCTACACCACTACCCCCATACGCGAAATCGAAGAGGCCATGATCGAAAAAAACCAACGATTCATGCCGGTTGTCGCAGGCCATGAGATAGTCGGCGCCATAACCAGAACAGACCTCCTGCGCACCCTCTACGAAGACTACATCCGCAAGGAGCGCTATCCCGGTACGATAACGGAGCCCAAGCACGCCATTTCACGCAATGTTGCCGCCGTGCTGCGGGAGCGGTTGCCGGGATTTGCCAACAACCTGTTGTTGATAGCCGGTGAGATAGCAGACCGCCTTAACGTCAAGGCCTACCTCGTTGGCGGTTGCGTGCGTGACCTGTTGATGGCCCAGAGGAACCTCGATCTCGACATTGTGATCGAAGGAGATGGCCTGGCCTTTGCCGGCGAACTGGCCAGGTACCTGCACGCCAAATTCAAGACGCACAACAGGTTTCAGACCGCCAAGATCAGCGCCATCAAACACCCAGACTTTGAACGGGTCAATCTTCCCAAGGACTTCACCATAGACATCGCCACGGCCAGAACCGAGTACTACGAAAGCCCCGCTGCCCTGCCAACCGTTGAGACCTCCTCCATCAAGAAAGACCTCTACCGCAGGGACTTTACCATCAATGCCCTTGCCATCAGTATAAACGAGCGACACTTTGGCGTACTCATTGATTTCTTCGGCGCCCAGAAGGACATCAAAGAGCGCATCATACGCGTGCTGCACAACCTCAGTTTCGTTGAAGACCCCACGCGGGCCTTCAGGGCAGTGAGGTTGTCCGAGCGCTTTGGTTTTAAGATCAGCAAGCACATGGAAAAGTTGATAAGGTCTGCTATCAGCTTCAACCTGTTTGACAAGCTATCCGGTACGCGCCTCTACGACGAGTTTCTGCTCATCTTCAGGGAGACGGAGCCGGAGCGGGCACTGCACCGCCTCTCAAGCTATGGGCTTCTGGCAGTCCTGCATCGGGAACTGACATATACCCGACAGGTTGCATCGCTGCTGTATGCAGTGCGTGACACCTTTTCGTGGTACAGGCTGACCTTCCTGCCGGAGGAGGCCGATAAGGAGGCCGACACGGGTGCGGTGTACTTCATGGCGCTGTTGTCGGGCATCAGTGAATCCGCCCAGACAACCACGCTTGACAGGCTCTGCGCACCACCTCGGACGAAGGAGATCATAAAGAAGGCGCTGGGCAATTACAAGGCGGCCATGTCGGTGCTGGGTTGCGGTGATCCGGCTGTCATCTATCACGCCCTGCGGGGGTTTAACATAGAGGGCGTATTGTTTTTGATGGCCGCCTGTCATGTCGACAAGGGCAAGCAGAGGGCCATATCCCGCTATCTCACCGAACACAGGAATCTCAAGCCGGCAATTGACGGCATGACACTTCAGCAGATGGGCATAAAGCCAGGCCCCGTCTATTCCGTCATCCTCAGGGAAGTCCTCGACCACAAGCTGCGCGGCAACGTTAACACCGCAGATGAAGAAATTGCTTTTGTACGGGAAAAGCTCCGGCAATAAGCAAGAGAGCAGAAACATGTATAACAATATTCACCCCTAAGAAAAGAAAGAAGGGAGGCGGCTCCGCCCCTCCCTCAGACCCACCCCGCAAGGGGGCCAGCCCCCTTGACCCCTTCCTGCTTGTTATAGTTACTTTTGCTCTCCTGCTTAGAAAGAAGCACCTCCACTTAGAGCGGATGTTCTGCGTTTTAGCGGTAAAAAATCGTGTAACCCCTTGACATTAAACTATTATTCAAAATTGATAGTGTCTACACTTAGAACGGA
>NZ_JABXWD010000187.1 GCF_019173545.1 Candidatus Magnetobacterium casense
CAGATGGGCGCAAAATACCATTTCTTGTCATTCCCGTGAAAACGGGAATCCATTTTAAAAAACCGCATAAAAAGCCAGTTAATAAAAAAGTGCAAAAGTATAGATAGTAAGGATTTTTCGAGATGTGTTCAATGGCTTCATTTAACTTTCCCTTTAAAGCACTATTGGCATTTTCATAAGATTTTACGGCATTGTTGTGAAGAACTACTTTATACACCCCTTATCGTATCCCATGAAACATAAGCGTCTTCTGCTTTTGATAACCAGTCTGCGTCGGCTTGCCTGATCTGTTTCATGAGTATTTCATCTGCCATTATTTCGAGTGTTTCTTTTTCAACATCCGGTTCTACCGGTCTCCTCTGTAACGTAACCAAAATATTGACCTCCCTGCTATATGCATCAATATCCCCCTCCCATAAAGAGAGGGGAATACTTTAATGTTACCAATTTAATTTAAGACAGAGTTCCCGTTATCTCCTTCTGCCCATGCCGCCGGTACCTGCCCAGTTGGGAATACCGTTGTCGTTTCTGAGGCTTAAAACGGCGTCACCCTTTTTGATTTCGGCGGCTATTATCGACGGTTCATTGTTAAACGTGACCTTTGAACCCTTTACCTCGATGTTGTCACCAACCTGGAGCTTTACTGCCTGTTTTTCGACATACCCTGCCGGTCCGACATGCACCGCCATGCTGCCATCCTGTGTCTTGAGGCGGAGGTGTATCCCGTAGGACATGCCCTTTAACGGAGTAAACTGCTCGACCGCTTCCACAACGCCTGAAACGGTCTCTACAGTCTGAGGATTGTACATCCTCTGATACTGCCCCTGGCCCTGCCCCGTACAACCCCAGCCACTGTAGTTACCTCTGCCGCACCTGGGTTGGGCATGTGCGCTAACCACTATGGCCATTGCAGAAAAGACCACCAGTACCCAAATTACTGCAAATCGTTTCATCTGAGTTCCTCCTTAGTAATTTTTATGTATCACGGTAGCCTATGGCCCCGCTTAGTTTTATTGTACCACCTTGTCGGAAAAATGTCCAGTGAAATCTTCTATTTGTCTACGTCTCAAGCATCTTCCTGTCATCCGGTCTGGTCGTTGACTCTCTGACTTCGAGTCTGCCATCTCGCCAGAAGCCCCTTATCACGGTACCATCTGACCTGGTCATTGTACCATAGCCGTCCTTCTTGCCGTCCTTCCATTGCCCGGCGTAGGAAGAACCATCGGGGGAGGTCAACGCCCCCTCGCCATCTTTTTTGCCGTCCTTCCATTGGCCGGTGTACTTTCTGCCATCAGGCATGGTCAATGTCCCTTCGCCGTCTTTCTTGCCGTCTTTCCACTGGCCGACATACTTTTCGCCATTGACAAAGGTCAGCGTCCCCTGTCCCTCGCGCTTATTATCCACCCACTGCCCTTCGTAAGTTGCATCCGTGTAGGTATAAATACCCTGACCGTCTTTCTTGCCATCCTTCCACTGACCCACATACGATGAGCCATCGGGGTAGGTGTAAGTGCCCTGGCCATCCTTCTTGCCATCTTTCCACTGACCGGCGTATGAGGAGCCGTCATTGTACGTGTACGTGCCCAGACCATCCCTGTTGTTGTCCTTCCAATCGCCCACGTACTTTTCTCCATTTATGTACGTATAGGTGCCGTAGCCTTCCTTTCTGTCTTCCACCCATTCACCGGCATAAGTTTCGCCGTTGGGGTATGTGTAGGTGCCCTGACCGTCTCTCTTGTCATCCCTCCAATCGCCGGAGTATTTTTCACCGTTTGCGTAGGTCTGGGTGCCCTGGCCCTCTTTTCTGTCGCTTATCCACTCACCGGAGTACGTTTCGCCATCGGGGCAGGTCAACGTCCCATGCCCCTCCTTTTTGCCATCGACCCATTCGCCGGAGTACTTTTCGCCATCGGGATAGACCAGCGTTCCCTGACCCTCTTTCTTGTCATCTCTCCAGTGGCCGGCGTACTTCTCTCCATCAGGAAAGGTCAGGGTGCCATTTCCGTTGGTCAGACCATCCAACCACTGGCCCACATACGTGGCGCCATCAATAAATGTATATGTACCCTGTCCGTTAGCCAGACCGTCTCTCCACTGACCAACGTACTTGTCCCCGTTAGAATATATATAAGAGCCTTGGCCCTCTTTCTTGCCATCCTTCCACTCACCCACATACGTGGAGCTATCAACATAGGTATAGGTTCCCTGCCCGCTGAACAAGCCATCCCTCAATTCCCCTAAGTATGTCTCACCATTGGGGAACGTATATGTCCCTTGTCCGTAGGCCAGGCCATCCCTGAGATTACCCACGTAGGTCGTACCATCGGCATAGGAATGAGTGCCATAGCCATTAGCCAGGCCATCCTTCAACTCGCCGGCATACGTCTCCCCATTAGGGAACGTATAGACGCCATGTCCGCTTGGCTTGTCGTCTCTCCACTCGCCCTCATAGCTCCTGCCATCGGCAAAGTTCACAGAGCCTTGACCACGCTTCTTGCCATCCCTCCACTGGCCCACATACGTAGAGCCGTCGTTGTCCGTGTAGGTTCCCTGCCCGTTGTACTTACCGTGGCGCAATTGACCTACATACGTATCGGGAATTGCCAGCGCCCCTTGATCTCCTGAATCCTCCTCACCACCAGTACCGCTGTCTGTATCGGTGTCCTCTTCCCCAACAACGGAGTCGTCCTCACGTGCGGCATCTTCTGCTTGCTGTGCAGCGGCAGCGGCTTCCCCTTCCTCTTGGATGGCGTCCTCTTGTTGAGGCATTACCTCATCTTCCACAACGATAGAATCGTCTTCCTGCACGGCGACAATTTCCTCGTCTTCCTGCACGGCGACAGGCTCCTCGTCCTCCTGGATGGCGATAACTTCCTCGTCCTCCTGCACGGCAACAGGTTCCTCGTCTTCCTGGATGACGTCCTCTTGCTGTACTACATAATCAACCTGCGTGCTGGCAATGTCTTCTGCCTGCATGTTGTCATCCGCTTGCTGTGTCTCAGGCTCGTCTTCTAAAATGGCGGCAACCTCATCAAGTACAACGGTGTGTGCCTCCTCATCAAGGACAACATCCTTTGTACTTATGTCCTCTTCGTATATGGAATCGACCTGTTTCAATATGTCGGTATCATCTCCCTCATACTCGGCGTCCTCTGGTTGTCCTACAGGGGCCTCGTCCTCTATGGTTGTTATCTCTTCTATGTCAGGGAGTTCATCGATGCCAGGGAGCTCTATAGCGGCAAGCTCCTCCAGTATGCTGGTGGCTGCCTCAAGTTTGCTTATACCCGCCTGCAGTTTGCTGTATTTTTGCTGCTGTGCGTTGTCGTCCTCTTCTGCTTGTTCCGTAGTTTGGGCGGCGGATTCATCAGCCATCTGAGACTTTATAAAGTCTATGACCTTCTTGTATGCGTTATTGATCTCTATGGTTTTTTCCTTCACGCCTTTTTGGAATATAGGGTTTTCCTTGAACAGATCAGGATGCCATATACTGAGCATATTCTTAAATGCCTGAGTTACTTCTTCCTCGGTGGCGTCTATACCAACACCAAGGATTTCATAATATTTATAGATGTCGTCTATATTACTAATATCATCCATTGTACACCCTCTACCTTCATGATCAAGATTTAACCAATTATAAGAATTATAATATAAATCAAGTATAACTTAAAGGAAAAATTTTTTCAACTACTTGAGACATATACACGGAGGTAGCTCCCTGATAGGTGCAAAAACATCTTTCACTGCATTTGGTTGACAAAGAGCAGATATAAGTTCTATACTTAAACGAGCTTACAGGATAGTTTATAGCAGATTTAGATTGGATTAAATACAAAACACACGGCATTTTTACGGGGTCAAGGGGACTTCTTTGTGGCCGGGGTGGGTGCGACTTTCAGCCGGGGGGCGCTGCCCCCTTGCCAACCCCCCGCTGCGACAAGATTGAGCCTCGCCCCTCCCCTTGCGGATGGGTCTGAGGGAGGGCAGAACCCTCCCTTTTTTCTTCTTTGCCCGATGGTCTTTCTATTCTTCGGTGTCTTTCTTGCTTCTTTCGGCGATTATCTTCTGTGAGATGTGTGCTGGGACGTCTTCATAGTGTGAGAACTCCATTGAGTACAGACCTCTGCCGGAGGTGATACTGTGCAGTTGGTTGGCATAGGTGAGTATCTCCGACATCGGTACGGCTGCCGCAACTTTCTGATTGCCCCCGGCCTGGGAATCCACGCCCTGGACCTTCCCGCGCTTGGAGTTGAGGTCGCCAATGACGGCCCCAAGACAGTCATCGGGGGTTATTACCTCCACCTTCATGATCGGCTCCAGCAGGACGGGATGGGCATCCATGGCCGCCTTTTTGATTGCCATGGAACCCGCTATCTTAAAGGCCATTTCAGATGAATCCACGGCATGATATGAGCCGTCAAAGATGGTCACCCTCAGGTCAACCATCGGATATCCGGCCAAAATGCCGGACTTTAACTTGTCAATGATCCCCTTCTCCACGGCCGGGATGTACTGACGAGGCACTGAACCACCCACTACCTTGTCAACAAACTCAAACCCACTACCGCTTGGCAGAGGCTCTATTTCGATCCAGCAATCGCCGTACTGACCGCGTCCACCGGACTGCTTCTTGTACTTGCCCTGTGCCTTTGCCTTGGCACGTATGGTCTCCCTGCATGGCACCGTGGGGGTCTTCATTTCGACCTCTACGCCAAACTTCCGCTTGAGCTTGTGCAGCGCCACCTCTATGTGTATCTGCCCCATGCCGGCTATGATCATTTCGTTGGTCTCCTCGTCGCGGTGAAACCTCAACGTCGGGTCCTCATCGAGTATCTTGTGCAGGCCGGTGCTGACCTTGTCCTCATCGCCCTTTGTCTTTGGCTCTATGGCATAGGAAATAATAGGCTCGGCAAACTTCAGCGGCGTAAAGACAAACGGATGTGCCTCTTCACAGAGCGTATCCCCGGTGAGGGTCTCCTTTAGCTTTGTCACGACGCCAAACTCCCCCGGCCCCAGGCCATGTGCCGGTATCTGCTTTTTGCCCAGGAGGTAGTGTACGTGTCCGATCCTTTCCCTGACGCCCTTTGTTGCGTTGTAGACCGTGGTGTCGGGTTTCAACTGCCCCGAAAACACACGGAACATCGTCAGTCTTCCCGCGTAGGGGTCGGCGATGGTCTTAAAGACGTAGGCCGCTAACGGTTTGTCCTTGAGCGGTTGCAGCGTGACCTCTTGGGTACCGTCGGGAAGTTTTGCCACAATGGGTTTTATTTCGGCCCTTCTGAGGGGTGAGGGCATACATTGTATGATTGTATCAACGAGTTGCTGTATGCCATAATTATTAACGGCGCTGCCAAAGGTTAGGAGTATGAACTTCCGTGTTGCGGCGCCATTGACAAGACCGTTGAGGATTTCCTGTTCGGACAGCTCCGCCCCCTCGAGGTACTTTTCAAGCAGGGCGTCGTCGGACTCGGCCACGCACTCAACGAGGTCCTTTCTGAATCCCTCTGCCTTGGACACCAGTGCGGAGGGTATGTCAGCCTCTGCGTAGGCGCCGTCTGCGGTACGTTTGTATGCCCGCTGCTTGACAACGTCAATGAGTCCTTCCATTGGGGCGCTGTCTGACAGCGGTATAAACAGGGTAATGGGTTTGATATCAAAACTGTCCTTTATCTGTTGTAGGGCTGCCTGGAAGTCAGCGTTTTCCTTATTGACCTCGTTGATAAACACAATCACAGGGATGTCAAACTCCGCCGTCATAGCCCACACCTTCATGGTTTCGGCCCTGACACCCGATACGGCACTGACAATGACCACCGCACCATCGGCAACCGTCAGACACCCGCGCGTGTCCTCAAGGAAGTTTATAAAACCCGGCGTATCTATCAGGTTCAGCACGTATCCCCCCTGCCACTGGCACTGAGCCAGCGCAGAACTAATGGATAGCTTGCGTTCGATCTCTTCCTGATCGAAGTCCGTCACCGTGTTACCATCAGCGACACTGCCCATCCTGGTTATAGCGCCGGAGTTAAAGACTATCGCCTCCGTTAAAGTGGTCTTGCCTGCACCACTGTGAGCTAAAAGAGCAATGTTTCTTATCTTGTCAACGTCAACACTTGCCATCTTTGTCCCCCTTATAACTTAATATATATATATTTGATTACAAATCTAAAACCTTTTTGACTACGGCCTTGTATTCCGTTTTATTTTCGAGTCGGCCCGATATCAGCTTTACCGCCACAATGGACAGGAGCAATGCCGTAAAACCCCCGATAGCACTAACAACATCAGGCTTCATGGAAGCAAACATAGCCACGCCGCTTAACAGGGTCTTGCCCGCTATGGCCCCCAGCAGTAGCGCTATGGCCGGCATGGCATAGACAATCATGGCGCCCTTGAGGTACGTATACGTCCTTAGCTCCACAACAACCTTTTGGCCAACCTTTGCGTTTGCGGTATTTATGGCCTCTATAACGGAAGCCTCCGTCTCTGATGCGTCATCGTCGGAGTTGCACACCTTGCTGCTGCTACAGTGGGCGCACGCGCTTGTGCGTTGAACCACCACCGTGGCCATTATGCCTGAGACATCTTTTACGATCGCCGTTTCTTCCATATGACATGAATTGTAACATAAATGGACATGGAATATGTCCTGTATTTTTTTGTTGCTGATGTGCATAAAAAAACTCATGGGTGTCTTTGGGAAAAAAGGGGCGGCTCAATTGTATAGCACGTTTCGATTGGATTAAATACAAGATACATGGCATTTTTACGGGGTCAAGGGG
>NZ_JABXWD010000188.1 GCF_019173545.1 Candidatus Magnetobacterium casense
ATGCTAAATGGTATGTCAGCCCTGGTAAACAGACTTGCCACATGCTGTTGATATGCTCCCTTGGCCTTCTTTATAAGGTTGAGCGTGGTATTATTGAATTCTATGCTCAAGGCGCTGCTATAAACATCATACCATAGTGCAGCGTCAATTGTATTGTTAATCCCCGGATTATACTTTTCCGTCAGGAGTTCGCCAAACCAGCACACAAGTCCCGGCTGACCTCTGGTGACGTGATAGAGCTTGTCAACCACTACGGGGTCAACGTCCTGTCCGCTTTCGTCCCGATACTGCTGAAACAGTTCAGCGACCTCATCCTTACTGAAGTTGGGGATGTGCATGGAGCGTTGGACGTTAAATGGGGAGCCACGCTCGCTCTCTACACCGAGCACCGTCCGTACTCCAATGAGGGCAAGCCCGTGCAGCAGATACGAATCACGCTTGAGGTACATATCCCTGAACATCTTTACGAGGATATCTATGACCTTGGGCGGCAGACTGTCAAACTCATCGATAAACAGGATAATTGGGCGGTCAAAGATACTATCGTTACGATCAAAGAGTCCATTGAAAGCCTCCCAATCACTAGGAATGTCTATCCTGAGTTTGAAGGTCTCCCAAATCAACCTGGGGACCTTTGCAAGGAAGCTATCAACGTCATCATCATCCTTGAAGACCGTCCCCTGAACGGACATCGTGCCAACAATAAAGTGGTCACTGTACCTGGCCTGGATTTCGTCCCTGACCTGTTGCATGAGCCAGGTCTTGCCAGTCTGCCTGGGCGCCCAGACGGTAAAATACCGGCCTCCCTTATCTAAGTTGCCAATTAACTGCTCTATACACCTCTCTATCAGCTCCTTGCGATGTACACAGAAATGCTCCTGAGAGTCAACCGGACCATATGAATAAAAACTCCTCATTGTATAAACCTCCTTAAATCCTCTGACCTTTTTACAGTCACTCACATATTTTATTGTACCAAAAGTTCCAGAGGCGGGGCAAAGCCACATACTTCTTTTAAAACATTATTGGCAATGCTAACTGTCTTGAACAGCCCCCCAGGGAATTGAAGTCTATCTTAAATCTGCGTGTTTACTTTAGTTGCCAGTAGTTGGAGAGCACTGTTGTTACAAGACCACCATCGACTACAATTAACCCATCCATCAACAGCATAATATATCATTGTAGAAATCCTCTCAACTCCTCTACGGAAACGGAACGCTTTATGAGTTCCTGGAATTCCTCCAATCTTTCTATGCTCCCAAGATTGCCGACCATATCCATAAGCGCACGACCTTGCTCTGCGTACTTAATCTCAAGCATCACCTCAATCCCTTTGAGCAATCCCTCGATTTTTCCCTCTATTTTTCCTTCGATCTTTCCTTCCCTCTTTCCTTCCCTAAATGCCCCGATATCATCCAGGTCTCTCATATGCCAATAATCATATAAATCCCTCTCATCTTTACTCCATTCCATCAAATTGGCTATATCGTAGGCCTTTTGTATTTCCGTAAAATCAGCGCACTTGGGTACCATATTTATATAATAAGCATTCTTTATAAAATATATCCACTTATCGGTTACACTCTCCAGTTCAGGCTCATCTTTGGTGAATTTGGGCAGCTCTATAAAGTTAAACTCCAGGTCCTTTAGTTCCTGAGTGAGTGTAGTCGTGTTTAATATCAGGTGCCTTGTCAGATAATTACTGCCTTCAAACATATTAAAATCCATTATGCCTATAAATATTACCTGTTTTAAGTTGGAATAGTCATCTCCTTTCTCCAGTTGGACAACATAGGCATTACTCGTATAGTACAATACACGTTTCAAAAATCCTGGTCTTCTTTGAATCTGTATCTCAACGATAAACGTTATTTTTCTCTTGTCTATTGCCCTTATATCCAGTATGGTATCTTTCAGGTTCGGTAGTTTCGGTGCTTGCCAGGGATTGAGTATCGTTATGTCCTCTATTACCTTGTCTCCGCTTAGGTAAAGTACGGCATTCAAAAAAAGATATAAGTATCTCCTTCCTGTTTTCATTGCCAAATATCTTCTTAAATGCCACATCGTTTCTTACGTCTACAAATTCCATGACTATATTATAGCAAAAATTCTACAGGCATGGCAACCGCATTAATCTCCCGGGGCAATCGCAAAGGTTGCGCAGGATGGGGTCAAGGGGACTGGTCCCCTTGCGGGGGGTTCTGAAGGGGGGCGGAGCCGCCCCTTTCTTTTCTCTTACGATCAAATGCGATTGCCCTGATTAATCCCCCAAGAGAAAGGCGATGCACCGCTCCAGGATGCACCGCCCCTCTGTCCAAAGTCTATCTTATGCGTGTGTTACTTTATCTGCCAGTCGTTTGAGAGACCGGTTGCGGCATACCCTCCGCCTGTGACATTGAGGCCATCCATAAACCACATGTATACGTCACCGGTTGAAGAGTTTTGCCAGAGGATGTCGGTTTTGCCATCACCGCGATAATCGCCGGTTGTCTTCAGTTGCCAGTTGCGCTGTATGCCGCGTGCTGCATAGCCGCCGTCTGCGATATCGAGGCCATTCATCAGCCAGATGTAGATGTCACCGGAGGAGGTATCCTGCCACACTACGTCAGCCTTGCCATCGCCATTGAAGTCCTCAACTGCCTTTATCTGCCAGTTGCCGGAGACACCCTTGGCGATATTGTTAGCCGTTGAAATGCCCAGACCGTTCATCAACCATCCAGCGACATCACCGGTTGTGGTGTTTTGCCAAATCACATCGCCTTTGCCATCAGCGTTGATATC
The DNA here is from genome assembly GCF_019173545.1 of Candidatus Magnetobacterium casense. GTDB lineage: Bacteria > Nitrospirota > Thermodesulfovibrionia > Thermodesulfovibrionales > Magnetobacteriaceae > Magnetobacterium > Magnetobacterium cryptolimnobacter. The sequence continues at coordinate 2,782 of NZ_JABXWD010000188.1, forward strand.
GGCCACGGCCTTGACCACCCACTCAGCAGGCATACCCCTGGCAATGTAGTCACCATTGGCTATTTTGGCGCCATTCATCAGCCAGATATAGATATCATCGGTGTCGTTGTTTCTCCACATCACGTCGGCTATGCCATTGCCATCAAAGTCACCAATGGCAGAGAGTACCCATTGACTTGACATTGCACTGGCAACATATTCACCAGTCTTTATAACGGCGCCATCCATAAGCCATACAGCGACATCGCCTGTTGTGGTGTTTTGCCACAGGATGTCACTCTTGCCATCGCCATCGAAGTCACCTGTGGCCTTGACGTCCCAATCCTCCGGTACGCCCTTGGTTACGAAGTTGCCTCCTGCTATGGTCGTTCCGATCATCAACCACACATAGACATCACCAGTGATAGCGTTACGCCACATCAGGTCGCTATTGCCATCGCCGTTAAAGTCTCGGTTTGGCAACTTGCCGCTGCCAGTGGCTGAGGTAAACATTGCCGTAATATTCCTGGCTGCCAACATGGGCACTGAACAAGTAGACTGTTTTCCGGAGCAATCCCCAAGCCATCCGTCAAAGGTTGAACCGGTCTCTGGTGTGGCAGTGAGGGTGACGGGTACACCGGAGTTATATATAGCCGTGCCGGTATTACCGATCCATGTTAGGTTCCCGATTGATACCGTTACCGAGCCTTTCCCTGAGCCGGCCTTGTTCACGGTCATTGGGTATCCCGTCACAAAGGTAGCCTTAACGCTCTTGTTGTTGCCTATACTCAACGTGCATGTAGACACTGTCCCTGTACAATCGCCGCTCCAGCCGGTGAAGGTTACACCATCAGGCGCTGTTGCCGTCAGAGTTACAGAGTCACCGTCACTATATACGGCAGAGGCGGTGTTACCGTTCCATGTCAGAGTGCCAGGAGAGACGGACACCGTACCCTTGCCTGCGGCGCTACCATCCCTTGTTACAGCCAGAGAGAATCGCTTGACAAAGGTTGCCGTAACATTTTGCGCCCCTGTCATGGTCACCGTACATGTCGTGCTTGTCCCGGTACAACCGCCACTCCAGGCGGTGAAGTTGGAATCTGCATCAGGCGTTGCAGTAAGCTTTATCTCCGTGCCTTCTGCGTATGTTGCCGTACCGGTATTGCCACTCCAGGCGATGGTACCCGTTGATACCGACACCGTGCCTGTGCCTGAACCGGTCTTGGTGACCGTGAGGGTACCTTTAACGGCAAAGGTTGCCGTAACATTTTTGGCCGCCGACATGGTCAACGTACATGTTGGCACTGAGCCTACTGAAGCACAATCTCCCGTCCAACCGACAAAAATTGAACCGGAGTCAGGCGTTGCAGTCAGTACGGCAGTGGTATCCGGCTCGTATGACGCCGTACCTGTAGTGCCAGTGCCATTCCATGTGAGACTTGTCGGTGACGCCGACACCGTACCTGTACCGACTTTGGTAACCGTAAGTGCAAAGGAAGAGGTTGATTTAAAGTTTGCGGTGACAGATTTGCTCGCCGACATGGTCAACGTACATGTTGTACTTGTGCCGGTACAGTCTCCAGTCCAGCCGTTAAATGCCGAGCCGGAGTTGACCGTTGCAGTGAGCTTTATGGTTTCACTTGGGTCACATAATGCGGTGCCTGTATTGCCACTCCATGACAGTGTTAAAGGCGTTTCGGTCACCGTCCCTGATGCAATTTTTACTGCTGTCACCGTCCCGGTACCTGAGCCTGTTTTGAAGACCGTGAGCTTCATAGGATTGCTTGATGTAAACGTTGCCGTTACATCCTTGCTCTCCGTCATTGTCACCACACAGGTGCCTGTACCCGTACAACTGCCACTCCAGCCGGTGAACGTATAACCGGTATCAGCGGCAGCAGTGAGTGTCACAACCGCACCGGAGCTGTCAAACCCCATTGTCCCAACATCACCGCTCCAGGCAAACAGAACAGAACCACTCTCAGTACCAGTGGCTATTGGCTTAACATACGACCCTGTCACTGAGCCATTACCGACCTTTGTTAACGTAAGTATCTTGCTAACCTCCGGCAACTTATTAAAGGTAGCGGACACCGTTTTAGCCGCCGTCATTTGTACTACACATGAGCCAGTCCCGCTACAGTCGTCTCCACCCCAGCCATCAAAGGTATTACCGGTATTAGGGTTTGCAAGAAGCGTCACAATCGTATTGGGGTCGTCAAATGTTGCCGTTCCGATATCGCCGCTCCAGGAAAAGATGACAGAACCACTGGCAGTGCCTGTTTGTGTCGGCTTGACATACGTACCTGTGACTATGCCTTTACCGGATTTTGTCACCGTGAGTATTGTCTTAACGTTCGTAGCTTTTTTAAACGTCGCCTCTACACTCCTGTCTCCAGTCATTTGTAAGATGCAATTGCCTGTTCCACTACACTCGCCACTCCAGCCATCAAAGAGATAACCCGTATTAGGCGTTGCAACAATCGTAGCTATTGCACCGGTGTTGTCAAAGACTGCCGTACCAACATTGCCCGCACCGGCGCCCCAGTAAAAAACAATAGCACCACCGGCTGTTGGCGTTTCATAAGTACCTTCAATTGACCCCTTGGCATACGCGTCATTTGCAACACCGTTTTCATCAACACCCTTTTTTGTTACCGTGAGTAATCGTGTGACAAATTGATTTGCTATAAACGTTGCCGTTACGGTTTTGTTTGCGGTCATGGTAAGACGACACTCACCTGTCCCATGACAATCACCACCCCAGCCGCCAAAGTAGTAGTCGGTATCAGGCAAGGCAGAAAGTGTAACAACGCTGCCAGTAGCCAGCGTCGATGTGCCGTTGCCACCAGTCCAGGTTATAGTAATAGGTGTGGTTGCAATTACTCCTGTTACAGCTCCATTTCCAGTTTTTGTTATCGTAAGCGTCTCTGCGCTTGCCATAACAGGCGAAAATACTACCAACAACAATATTGCTGTAACAGTAGTCATCAGCCAATTCTTTTTATTCATATGCCAGTCTCCTTCAATTTAATTTATCCATCCCGTATATTCTCCGGCGCACATTTTTATCTTTTTTTTTCGTGCGCATATCTCAAAAAGTACCCTCAAATAGCGTCATAATAGCATAATAACCGTCACAACCCAGCACAGCCTCAAATCATATAGGAATCCCCCCTTGTTTCATTTTTTGGTATATATAAGCCATAAAACTGTTGCTTGCTTGATTTGCATTGGAAAAACATCTGCGGACGTTCGCACAAACTCGGCCTTCGCACCTTGCCTGGTACACTCTCTGCCTTGAGTCTACACATTCCTATTGTCATCCTCTCTACATTAAGTTTATACAAATGCAGGTGAAGTTGTCAAGTCAAAAAAAACATCGCAGGGCCTCTCCACGGTTATCGCATCCGACTAAAACCGTCGGCAACCACGATTGCCCTGGCGGCTCAGTTCCATGCAGGGATTACCGTGTAGTAACTGGCATTTTGGCGTCTTTAGAAAAATCCCCTCAACTCATCAATCGTTTTCGACGTCCTGAGCAAACATTTAAACCTCATCTATCTCTTCGATAAGAGTCAGAGTTCTTACAAGTTCCATGAGTTTCAAGCCATCAAGGCCATACTTTACATCCAGCATTCCCTCAATGCCTTCAATAATCCCTCACACTTACCCTCAATTAAGCCCCTGCGGTACCCCTCAAGTACACCATCAACTAAACCATCATGCTTACCTTTCAAATAAAGCCGATCTTTACTTGCATCGATAATTACAGGCATGTATACCTCCTTTTCTATTATTTCATCCAGCCTTCTAAGTTGCTAACAGATGTAAACTCAGCCATTACCCTGCAGGTACAATCTCAACTGGGCTACCGAAGTGGATTGCTTGATACGATCCCTGAACTCATTGAGTCTGTCTATCTTATCAAGCCCCCTGACCATGTTCATAAGTTCAAGTCCCTCAGGGCCATACTTGATTTCAAGCATA
>NZ_JABXWD010000189.1 GCF_019173545.1 Candidatus Magnetobacterium casense
ACAAGCGCCTTTGTCGTGTCAACCTCAACTTCGGGGACCTCAAAGAGCAGTTCGTCGTGGATCTGAAGGAGCATCCTGGCACTGAATCCGCTTGCCACAAGGGCACTGTGGACGTTTACCATGGCCACCTTGATGATGTCTGCGGCAGAGCCTTGCACGGGGGTATTGATGGCAAGACGTTCGGCCTGCGTGCGACGATTGTGGTTGCTGCTGTTCAGATCAAAGATAGGCCTCCTCCGGCCCTTGAGCGTCTCCGCAAACCCACGACGCCTGGTCTCCTCAATGACCCTGTCGATGTACGACTTGACGCCTTCGTGCCGCTGAAAAAAGACGTCTATGTATCGCCTGGAGTCCTCGTGTGATATCTTGAGTGCCTCGGAAAGCCCGTGGGGGGACATGCCATAGATTATGCCAAAGTTGATCGTCTTTGCAATGCGGCGCATATCGGCAGTCACCGCACCTCCCTGGACGTTAAAGACCTCCCGTGCCGTCCTGTCGTGGACGTCCTCGCCCGCAACAAATGCCTCCACGAGTGAGACATCGCCACTGAGGTGCGCAAGGACCCGCAGCTCGATCTGCGAATAATCGGCACTCAACAGACAGTTCCCAGCCTCGGCCACAAAGGCACCCCTGAGCTGTTGCCCCCAGTGACCCGAAACGGGGATGTTCTGGAGGTTTGGCTCCGAACTGCTCAACCTGCCGGTGGCCGTGGCGGTCTGATTAAAGGTCGTATGAAGTCTGCCGGTGGCTGGGTTTACGTAGGTTGCAAGGGTGTCCAGATAGGTGTGTTTGAGCTTGGCAAGGGTCCTGAACTCGATTATCTCTGCGGGCAGTTCGTGTTTAAGCGCCAGGGCCTCCAGGACGGCGTTGTCTGTGGAATAACCGGTCTTTGTCTTTCTCTGTGTCGGCAACTTGAGCCTCGTAAACAACACCTCACTGAGCTGCTTGGGCGAGTTGATGTTAAACTCCTCCCCTGCCAACATGTAAATCCGACGCTCGATGCTTGCCATCTGTTGCCCGACCTGGGTTGACAGGTCACTTATCAGCGCGGTGTCGAGCTTTATGCCGTTGGCCTCCATATCCCTGAGGACGTAGACTATGGGCATCTCAATTTCGTCGTAGAGACCTAGCAAACCGGCCTGTCCAAGCCTGTCAAAGAGCACCTCCCTGAGTCTGAGGTTGACAACGGCCTCTTCAGCCAGGGTGCGGACCGGATTGAGACCTGTTGCGTGATCATAAGCCAGATATTCGGTCAATATATCGGCGAACCGGTGTGCTTCCCTGTTGGGGTTGAGCAGATAAGATGCTATCATCGTGTCATATAGATAGCCCGCCGTGTTGACTCCAATGCGAGCAAGGACATGCAGGACACCCTTGATGTCATGGCCGACCTTTGCCGTATTGCTCAACAGTGGATTCAGGACATCCCTCAGTTGTATGTTGTCATCCGTGTATTGAGCGTAATATCCGGTCTTACCATCGACTGCCAGGGCTATTGCAGCAGGGTTGTTGGCGGCGTCCGTGGCGACCCTCAAGGAGACAAGTTGTAGCGTCGATGTCTCAAGCAAGCCTATGCCCTCTGTGCCGGTGACTACCTCAATCTCAGTCTTTGATTCAGTTAAAGCCTCTGCGGGTGGGATGAATCTCATAAAGGATGAAAACTCGTACTCGGTAAACAGCGCCATCAGCCTGCTGCGGTTGGGCTTTCGCTCCGCAAAAAGGCCGTCAACGTCTATCTCCATTGGCAGGTCTGTGTCGATTGTCACGAGCTGTTTGCTCAATCTGATATTGTCAACGCTATCGAGGACAAGGCTTCTGATGCGTTTGTTGGCAATCCTTGAGGGATTGTTGATAAGCTCGTCGAGGGAACTAAACTGTCGCAGGAGTTCAACGGCCGTTTTTTCTCCAACGCCCTTGACCCTTGGGATGTTATCGGAGGTATCCCCGGTCAACGCCATGACCTCCGTTACCCTGTCCGGTGGCAGACCAAAACGCCGGATCACGTGTTGCACGTCGAGTTCAACGTCCTTGATCGGGTCGTAGATGCGTATGCGAGGCTCCAGCACCTGGAGGAGGTCCTTGTCCGATGAGACGATGTAGACGTCAATCCCCTCGGAGGCAGCCCTTTTGGCAACGGTGGCCAGGATGTCATCGGCCTCAACCCCGGGTATTGCGAAGGTCTTGACGTCCAACGCCTGAAGGATGTCCCTGATGGGTGCCAGTTGTGCTATCAGCTCATCGGGGGGATGGGGGCGTTGGGCCTTGTATGCGGGATAGAGGCGGTGTCGCTGCGTTGGCCCGGCACTGTCGAAGGCCACGGCTATGGCAGCGGCGTTTCTGTCCTTTATCAGCTTAAAGAACATGTTGACAAAGCCGTATATCGCGTTTGTCGGCAATCCCTTGGAGTTGCTAAGGTTGCGTATTGCAAAAAACGCCCTGTATATATTGGCGGTACCGTCTATTAAGTACAGAGACATGTCCTATACTCCCTTGTTTATCACAATGCAAAATCAAGCCCTTTATATCCTGGGCATCAGATAATTAATAACTCCTTTGTGATAATCCTTACTACGCCATTTTAAACTCCCAAAAACATAAGGTAACATACATACACTATAGTATGTCAACCATAGGTGATAGGGAATTTGTGTATCTTCTTTATATTTCATGGTAGCAAAAGAAAGAAAGGGGCGGCTCCGCCCCCCTTCAGAACCCCCTGCAAGGGGGCCAGCCCCCTTGACCCCTTCCTGCGAAACCGTTTACCATTCTTTTTTAAGAGGATACGAATTTGTTTTCCTGTAAATATTTCTGTACGGAGACAAACAACGTAATAATAGCAACACTACTGCTTGTCTCCTTTACAGGAACACTTGACCAATACATCGGTAAAATTATATCGTTAGTAGTGATGACAAAGCTGTTGATGTGTAGATCAATCAGCGTGGCAAATTTACACAGGTGAGGCGGTATGCTTGAGTCGTTTAAGGCGACGGGATTTTTCACTTCCTGTGGCATAAAGGATGTTGCCAATGCGTTGCCCGATGGCAGGTTTCGCGGGTTACCGGAGATATTGGACATTCCCTGTCCCAACGCATGTTTCAGGTGTGCGGAGGTCTGTCCCACGTATGCGGTGAGGGTCAATCCTGTCAGAATAGACCTGCGGCGATGCCTCTTTTGTCCTGAGTGTGAGCGGGCGTGTCCGGAGGGAAAGATCAGATTCTCAAACGGTGTAGACCTGGCAACAACCAACCCGCAGTCGATGGTCATCACCGTAGAGAACAAGACCCCCGTCCTGGAGGCAGGCAGTTTCAGTCTGTTTAAACGCTCCCTGAGCCTTTTCAACATCTCTTCCGGGGGGTGCAACGGCTGTGAGCTGGAACTGGCCGAACTCTCAAACGCCAGGTATGACATCCAACGCTTTGGCATAGACTTTACGTCCACGCCGTTGCACGCCGATGGTTTGCTCATAACGGGACCGATGACACATAACATGGCCACCGTTGTTGAGGATACGTTGAGGGTTATTACCCTGCCGAGGATGTTGGTACTCTGTGGTGCATGCGCCATCAACGGGGGGGGTTTTTGTAGGCTCACCGGCCCTGGACCGCAGTGCGTTGGTCGGTCTCAAACCCGACTTGGCCATTGCAGGCTGTCCACCACATCCACTGGCGGTATTGCGGGGAATTTTGAGACTCCTGGGGAGGTAGGCTTACTCCAAACGATACCGTGACAGTATTAACAACGGCTGTGTATCTTCTTTATATTTCAACCCCTTCCTTGACTCTCCTTATTGCCGTGCATTGTTAAACCGCCCCTTTCTTTCTTCAGGATATCATCACAGGATTTTTTACAACAAGAATTTTATTTTGTCATATATTGGGAACATATCCGCAAAAAATTATACTTGATATTACGACAGTATGGTGTTATAATAAATCATGTCAAATAAAAAGTACCTCATCACAGAAGTATCTGAGATAACAGGGTTCAGTCTGAGAACCATCCGGTACTATGTCAGCTCTGGCATAATCGAACCACCGGAAGGCAGGGGCCGTGGAGGCTTCTATAACGACAGTCATATAGCCAAGCTGCGACAGATCAAGGGTATGCAGGAAAACGGGATGAGGCTAAAAGATATCATCAACCTTGATAGATCAAGCGAAGTACCTAAAGCCGAAACGACTCGGCAGGTTTGGTTTAAGTATGAAATAATCCCTGGCCTGGAAATCCACGTCAGGAAGGATATAGAAGAGAACGAAAGGCAAAAAATATTTGACGTTGTCAAATTATCAAAGACGATACTTAAGGGGAATGGAGATGTTTGATTCAAGTTTTGGACTTCTTACAACAAATCAGGTTGCGGTCCCTCTGACGGCAGTTGAAGTGCATGGGGCTATTATTGGCAGGGGTGCACGTGTGAAGATAATCCAACGATTCAAAAACGCAGAGCCTACTGCCATAGAGGCGGTATATAAATTCCCTCTCCCTACCGATTGTTCCGTCTGTGGCTTTAAGGTAACAACTGGTGACAGGGTGCTTGAAGGGGAGATTGAAGAAAGGGACAGGGCATTCCATATTTACGATAAGGCCATCTCTGAGGGGCATGGCGCTTTTCTCCTGGATGAGGAAAAGCCCAATATCTTTACCCTCTCTGTTGGCAATATTCTGGCAGGTGACGTTGTAGCATTGGAAATACTCTATGTCACCATGCTTGACGTCAATAAGGACGAGGTCAGGTTTGCATTACCCACAACCATAGCGCCTCGATATGTGCCGGATTACGCTGAAGACGTTGACGGCATCCCGGTAGACGAGTTGGTAAATCCACCGTTTACGCCACAGTCCACGTACTCTTTAAACCTTAGTATAAACGTATACGGCAAAGAGGATATATTAGCCATAGAATCGCCTTCTCATAAAGTCAGTAATAATTTCAATAACGATAGCATCACGGTTAGTCTCACATCCAATGCCAACGTAATGGACAGGGATTTTGTCCTTAACGTCAAGTATAAGGGAGATTTTACCACGAGGGGGTTTGTGTATGACGACGGTAACGACAGGTTTATACAGGTGGATTTTGTAAATAACATCAACGATCCTGAGATAACGGAAAGAAACGATACCTCTGAAGAGATAATCTTCCTGGTAGACTGTTCCGGTTCTATGCAAAACGCCCCTATACAAGCCGCAAAGCGTATCGTTAAAGCCGCTATTTTAAACACACTGAAGGAGGGGATGTTGTTTAATTTATACGTCTTTGGCTCTTCTTATAGTAACGCCTTCCCGTTAAGCGTTACGTACAATAGAGGCAATAAGGACGCTGCCTTGGATTTCGTTTCAAAGATAGACGCCAACTTGGGCGGTACCGAGATACTTCCTTTACTACAGCACGTATTCAGCATCCCTGTTACACCTGATATTAGAAGAAGCATTATAATGCTCACAGACGGCCTAACGGGAAATGAAGAGGGGATTTTTCAGCTTATCAAGTCTAATTCGAGGAAAAACCAACTCTTTATCGTAGGCATAGGGTATGGAAGCAATGATTACCTGATCAAGCAGGCGGCTTCAATGTCGGGCGCTATCGCTACATTTATCTCTCCTGATGTCGCTGACATTGAGGCAAAGGCATTGGGGTTTTTCAGTAAGACACAAGGAGTATGTATCAGAGATGTAGAGATCACAGGGCGTGTTGATCTTGACCAGGTACCTGTTAGCCCTGTAGTTTATGAAGGGGGATCGATCTGTATATTTGCAAAGACAAGAGACTCTGAGATTTTAAACCAGGATGCAATACAGATAACCGGCACTATAAATGGCAAAAGACACAATGGTTGGACAGTGCCACTGAGAAAAGTTAATGGTAACGCCATACCTATACCTGTGCTGTGGGCACGGGAAAAGATAAGAGAAGTTGAGGAAAACAGCCTTGCAACAACCGGTTCCAGACAGGGCAGGCGAAAGGACGGCAATGCAGTCGGCGACGAGTTGGTTCGTTTGTCTAAGAAATACGGCCTTATATGTCGAGAGACCTCTTATGTAACAGTTGAAAAGAGGCTTGACAATAACAACAGAGGCGAACAGATCGTCCTAAGAAAGGTGCCGGCTCAGTTGCTTCATGGACAGGGTAGCGGTATCGATGGTGAGGTAAATTTTGGGAGCGAGGATTGTGAGGTAGATTTTGGGAGCGAGATGGATATGATATGTGAGTCTGCCTGTGAAGTTTCAGAGGGATGGATGGTAGTAGAAGGAGAAGAGAGGTTGTTCCCATTATTGGAACATATCTACTCAATATTTGAGCGAGGAAAGGGGCTTGAGATTGACCCTACAATCGCTGATTTTTTTGGTATCTCTATCGAGGAAATCAAAAAGTTAGCCGAAGAGATAGAAACCGAAAAAATGACAAACAAATACATGCTTCTTTCCACTCAAATAATAATTGAGCTACTTTCGATCTATCATGTGATTTGCTGTGAAAGTTTGGATATCCTCTCGGAGGTAATGGCATGGTTGCGTGCTGAGACAGTGCGTTGTCGTCCGAGTTTGGAAGGCGTTACGTTGAGAGAATGGGTTTCAGAGTATGTCAAAAAGCTTAAAGAGACAAACAAATAACAATAACCGGTTACCGGTTAAACCTTCATGAATAGGAGCACTATTCGCCCCCGCCCATGAAAATTGCGAGAGCCTTATGCATTGTGCCCTGGTTCTACTGCTCTTGACAGTTTTTTCATTCAA
>NZ_JABXWD010000019.1 GCF_019173545.1 Candidatus Magnetobacterium casense
GAAACGCACAGACAAATTCCGCAGTGAAGTAACAGGACTCGAAGGCAAAAGAATCACATTCAGAATCCGCCAAGACGTCCTCAAAAAAACACCCTACACAATCACCGACAGACTCAAAATATACTACGCCCTGGCCCAAACTCTTGACCTACAACACCCATTCATGCGGTTTATCATCACCCTCGTCGGAGTGAAGAAAAGCACCCAAGAAAAACACACATTCGGAATAAGCACCCCGAATCAAGGCCGCACACCAAGAGACCTCGAAGAACTCTGGAAAGCCCTCGAAGACGAACTCTGGAAATTCTACAACGAAGAAAGCCCAGACTGGGAATACCTCACAGCCACCAGGTTCATCATCAGATACAGCAAAAGAATAGACGACGAAACAGACTGACACTCATGCAACCATTCAAGCAATACCTACCAACCCTCCAGCCACTCACAGAAGACGACGAACTGGCAGACTTCTCAACCTTCGACATAGAAACCGCAGCCTGGACAACCCCCTACATAGTCGGATACTACCACAAACAACACGGATTCAAAACATACACAGGACTCGACTGCATCCACCAATTCATGCAAGACCTGCTCCAAAGACACCACCGAGAAGAAATAATATACGCACACAACGGCGGAAAATTCGACTTCAGCTTCCTACTCCAACAGATGATGAACAAAGACTACAGAAAAAAATACACAGCAGACCTCACACGCACCCAAGGTAGAGTCATAGAACTCAGAATCAACCGCATCGAATGGGCCGACAACGGCCCAGGAAAAAAGAAAACACCAGTATACCACACAATCCTACGATTCAGAGACAGCATGAGCCTGCTCCCCTTTAGCTTAAAAAAACTCACAGACAGCTTCGACGTCGAACACCCAAAAGGAGAAGTAGACCACACAAAAATCACACCAAAAAACTGGCAAGAATACCTGCCAGAAATCATCCCATATCTAAAACACGACTGCCTCGGCCTGCACGAAGTCCTCACTAAATACCAAAATTATTGCTACAACAAATGGCACATCAGCATAAAAGAAGCCATCACCACAGCATCCATGGCGATGAGAATATACCGACGGAACTACCAAAAACTGGCCCTCCCACAATACCTACCATATGAAGACGTCATACGCCTCAGCTACGTCGGGGGCAGAACAGAAATATTCCAACACTACCTCGACACCCCAGGAGGATATTACTACGACGTCAACAGCCTCTACCCAAGCGTCATGCACAACAACCCCTACCCAGTAGGATACCCAGTCAAGACCTACGGCTTTGACATCCATAAGAACTTTGGAATATGCCAAGCCACCATAGACATCCCAAAGACTCTCGACATACCGCCACTGCCATTCAAGCACATCGTCAACAAACAGATGAAACTCACATTCCCAGTAGGCAGGATAAAAGGATGGTTCTGCACCCCAGAACTGCTGATGGCAGAAAAATACGGGTGTAAAGTCGACGTAGACTTCGGCTTGGACTTCCAAAAAGACTACATATTCAAAGGATACGTCGAAGACCTATACGCAATCAAAGAAAAACCCAGAGATAACGTAGAAAAAGTAGTGACAAAGCTCAAATTAAATTCACTCTACGGAAAATACGGACAGCGACGAGAAAAAGAACAATTCATGTTCAATCCAAAAGACATTATAGGCCTCACACCGCTCACACTCGATGACAGCATACCACTCTACAGCAAAAAGGTTCAAAGCAAAAGTAAACACATACTGCCAGCAATCGCCAGTTTCGTCACAAGCTATGCCAGATGCACTCTCTACGAACTCATGCAGGACTCAGACCCATATTACTGCGACACGGACAGCATCATCACCCGCAAGAAACTGCCAATCAGCAAGGCTCTTGGAGACCTTAAACTTGAACACCACATCAAAGAAGGAGTGTTTATCTTGCCCAAAATGTACGCTTTCAGGTGCTACGATGACTGCCCAGACAAAGACCACCTCACCGACGGCTACGACATACTCAAAATCAAGGGGTTTCCAAAGAGCTTTGTCAAGGAAAAGATGACTTTTGAACTTCTTAAACACAGCTTGATGACGGGCAATTTTGACAAGATACACTACAAAGAATTAGGAAAATTCACGACGATATTCGAGAGCTTGCGTCGCAAGCACAAGTTTGTCTCGACCAACGATTTTGAGAGGAGTGTCAAGGCCAGGTATGATAAAAGGGAACTTATCCAGGGGTCTTTCAGGACAAGACCTCTCGACGTGACCTTATAAACCAAACGAAACATTTAAATACTTGCTCGGTATACTCAGTATACGACCCGTTTACGGGCAATAAACAAACGACGAGGTATCAACCATGAACACAAAAAACAAAACGGAAATCAAACGGACAAAGATTAAAACAACCCTTGAGAATGGTAATCCAGTCACTATCGTGATTGATAAATTTTTGACTACGGGTAGAGTACACCTGTGGGTTCATGATGAAAATCAGGACATCATACTACATCGTATTTTCAGTTACGATGGAAAGTATTTGAAAGTGAGGTGACAGAATGAAAACCGACGAATTCAAACTGGGAAGCAAGCCATTCGCTCGCTTCAACATCGCAGGCAACGAAGTAGAAGTCAGACTCGTCGAAAACAAATTCTCGACACATTTCTGCGCCTACACAGAATTGATAGGGTCAAAAGCCCTTTCAGACTCCTTTTTGGGATGCACATTCCGAAAAGACGACTGGGTTGGAGTAGACACAGGACACTCTTTCAACCAAGAACAGAATCTCGCCGAAAGACTCTGTAGCGCCCTCAACCAGATAGAAAGAGTCATAACATCAGCCAAAGAGGTGCTACGATGAGATTCAGTAATGCTATCGAGTGCTACCCACTCGACCTATTCAGTCTGTTATTGCGCTCAAAGAAGCCGCAAAACAGGGAGACAACCACAAAATGAAAGCAACAATAGACGGCATGACAATAGAAGGCACAGCCGAAGAAATGCTGACCCTCATCAAAGTCAGAGGCCGAACACCAAGACCCCTACCCAACCCATCCGAACCCTTACAAGTGGTAGACGAAACACCAAAAGTAAAATACCGCAGACACAAACACTGGAAACCTACCGAAATCCAGGCCCTCAAAGCAGGACTCGACAGACAAGACAGCTTCACCACAATAGCCAGAGGACTATACAGAACCACCCTCGGAGTCAGAAGTAAAGCTTTCAAACTGGGCCTCATAAACGCCCAAGGACAAAGAATAGGACAGGAGGTATGAACAACATGAGACCCAAGAAAATAACGGCCTACGAGTGCTCAGATTGTAGCAGACTGCACGAAAATGAAGGAGATGCTGAAATGTGCTGCCCCAGAGATGATGTAGAACAAAAAGAAGCCTACAAATGCGGAGAATGTGGAGACATCTACGAAGACAGAGACGAAGCCAAGGAGTGCTGCAAATGACACCAAAAAAGATAAGCTACCAAGACCTATCACGACCCCTCAAAGCAGTCGTGATAACGAGCATGATATGGGCCGTCATCTGGACTATGTGGCTCATAGTCACAATAATTACCGCCAGCATATACCTGAACCAATAAAAAAACACCACGACGGAGTGAACACGAAAGAAATAAATAGTCGAGCGTGTTCACTCCATCATCGACGAGGAATCAAAAAAATGGACACAACAAAAAACAAAGACCACTCCGTAGGACTCACAAGAATATACACGGCCGACCTACGCTTCATCAACGAACAATCCAAATACGGAGAAGACAACAAAGCCGTCATCCACAGACTCTTAAAAGAACTCAGAAAAAAAAGAAGGTGAATAAAAAAATGAAAACACCTAAAAAAATCCGAGGCTATGAGACATTCAGCGACGAAAACCCCTACGAAGCACAAATAAAAACAGACCGCAAATGGGCCATCAGAGTATGGTCAGCTGTCTTAATCCTGCTGATTCTCGCCTTCCTCATAGGCATCATCGTAGGACAAGCCGAAGCCTACACACCCAGCATCGCCAGCAAAAGCATCAAACACTACGGCGAATACAAGACCTGGGGAGTAGGCTGGGAGAACCAAGCAGAACTCATCAGTCAATACGAAATAGACAGGGCCCGCCACAACAGCAGCCGAATATGCTACTCAATCGGAGGCCCAACCAGACACGACTACTTCGCAGGCTTTTTTTGCTTCCCTGACGGAATAGTCAAAAACAACCACGGCTACAAAATCCTTGACACCTCATGGCTTAATCAAGAACTCCAGAGCAACAACAAAGCCAGAAGAGAGAACGCCCTACTATGGCAACAACGCCTACTACACCAAATAACAGACAAAGACTCAGACAGCTCTTCGTGAAAGAACGCAGAGGCCCCTGGAACCGCCGACAAGTCTATAAAAGACTCAGGCGCTTGGGACTCACAAGAGACCAAGCTCAGCGTATGCGTGACTGGACAAAAAAACACATCGAACAATTCATAAAAGCGAATACGAAAAAAAATCAGAGTCATACAAGACAGAAGGCACGAAAGCCACAAAAAAGTGAGCGAAGTGCCAGAGGTACAAAAAATGACCCAGACAAACAACAACGCAGCACAACCTGCGAATTTCGGCGACCAAGTCGTCGGCGGAGTAGACCTGCCAAAAATCGACCTTGACCCCTTCATAGGAAGGGACGCAAAGATAGAACTTTGCGAAGAATTCGAGGGAGCCTACGGCCCATACGTCAGGCTGTCAACCGCAGTAGTAGAAAAGATAAAGAAAACAGGCGGAGACGGCATGATAGAACTCAGAGCCAGCAAGGTACTCGGGCTCGTCAGAGTCGAAAAGGACGGCAAGCAGGTCATCGGCTGGGGCAACGAAAGCAAGACAGCAGCTTTCCTAAAAGCCAAAGGCGTGAGCCACTACAGAGAACTCGTAGGAAAGTCTGTCAAGATTCAGACCCAGACAAACAAAGAAGGCCAGACATTCCTGACCTTCTGAAAATCCGCCGATGCGGATGCTGAGAGACCCAGCCTCTGATACCTCATCGTGACTGGGGCTTTCAGCATTTTATCATTCCACAGCATATATCGCAACAAAGGGCCGTCAAGGCGGTTGCCTCCTTTTTCCGTCTTGGCGGCCCCCGCAATCAAAAAAAAGTAATCGGAGAGTGAAAAAAACATGGAAAACGAAAAAACAGAAGCCTGTCTCAAAGAACTCAACGAAGTCCTCGCAAGGCACAAGATGCTTTTATCACCGCAAGTCCTCATCGACAGCGGCGGAGTAAAACTGGCGATGCAATTAGTCTCTCAGACTGACAAGAACCAGGAGAGATTAAAATGAGCATGAAACTGAGACTAAACCCAAAAAGCAACCCTATAGAGATAGACGGCGGGAGCCTCATCCAACAACGCCTGGACGAAGACCAAGAATACATCAAAATGCTAAAAAGACTGACCCAAGACCTGTCAAATGAGTGTGACATACTCCGCCAACTCAGTAAACAGGTGCGTGAAGAAGCCCAAGCATTACGGACAAGTCTTGTCGGAGAACACATACTCTATGCCAGCATCAGAGATATCAAAGACAAAGTCGAACAGATACATAACAAGACCTGCTTAATCGAAGAGCAGGACATGACAAGGTGAAAAAAACATGAGAATCAACGAAATAGCGATAGGCAGAAAATTCAACATAGGAAACTACGAAAGTCTCGAAGTCCGAATCAGTGTGAGCCCAGACGAAGGAGACTTTATCAACGACCCAGACGCCTACAAGAAAGTCATCCAAAAAATAACCACCGAACTGAACACCGAGATAAAAAAATTAGGGGTGAACCTGAAATGACAGAAAAACTTGAAAGACTCGTCCAATTATTCAACACCTGCCTGAAAAAAGGAAACTTCCAGATTCAGTATGAAGAAGACAAATATTTTTGCCCATTCCCTAAATACATGACAAACATATACTGCCCCTACTTCGGAGAAAATGTGTACGTCGAAAGCAAACAAGGAAACTTCAAGACATCTACCTGCGAATTCAATAACAGGATACTGGGCTGAAAGAACCATGAAAAAAGCATACAAAAACACAGAAGGCCTTGACTTCGAGCTGGAATACCGAAAAGCAGAAGAAGCCTACCAAGACCTGTGGCGTGATTATTTAATCGTCACAGGCTGGAACACTGACTTCGCAGAACGATATAATTATTTAGCAGACATCCTGCCAAGTCCTGAAGAGATAGACCTGCTTCTGAAACATCATCTTGAACGTCTTGCTGGAATGAAAGCATTAATCACGGGTGCCCCAGAAGATACTTCAGCATATAGGGCTGACAGGAAACTCACTCTTGACCGCATAGACAAACTCTATAAACTCAAGGTGGCAGCTTCTCTGCTTCAGGACAACCCTATCAAGACAGCCAAACAATTCGTCAAAGCACAATACGCCTACGAGGAATCAAAAAAAGCATACGAAGCTCCTAAAAACGAAGATGATTTTCCTTGGAGCTGGAAGAACATACTATGCTCACTAAAGAAGAACAAGGACTGAACGCCCAGCTAAATAAGCTCAGGTGCTATCAAGAAGAAGTAAAACAAAGAAGCGAAGACCGAGAGATAAAAATACAAAAATATGAAGCCTTGCTGAAAAGCATAGTTGCTAAAAGGCTGCTTTCATACGGCCTCAGCGAATACGTCCTCAATCCTGCTGAATTCAAGGTTTTTGGCAGGAGCAGGATGAGCCGAGTAGAACTTGAAAAACAGGTGAGAAGTGATGTTGAGAAAAAAATGCCATAACTGCCGAGGTAGGGGGATAGTCGCTCCAGGCAAGAAGTGTCTTTATTGCCGAGGAAAGGGCTACCGATTCAGTTTTTATGGTATTGACGAGGTGGCAAAAAGAGAGAGTGATGTGTTGGTGGAATTAGATGAGAATGGGATATGGGTATCTCGTGTGAGGTATTACGACGGGGAGGGAAGACCTATATGACTGCTGAAACAAAACAAGAACGAGAAGAAGACTTGATTGATGTGTTCAGTATAGACCCTGATGATTTAACACACATAGGAAAGAACAGAATAATAAAATACTTGCTGACCGAGCGTTCTCGTCACGAGGCTGAAAGACGTAAATGGATGGATGAGATGCTTGACATTAAGGAAAAGTGTGCTGATGAGTGTTCTCGTCACGAAAAAGAACTGAAGGATATAAAAGTTGAATTGGTCAATCGTTATAAAGAACGATGGGAAAGAGACGATGTGCCAAGCCCTTTCCAGTTTATCAAGATGGCAAAAGAAGCTTTTGACAAGCGTGTTTTTGGTGGTAAGAAGGAGGTTTAAAGATGCGATGTGCGTATTGTCGTATAGGTGTGCTGGAATATGTTTATGCTGATGGACGAGAAGGAGCGTTTTGTAGAGGCTGTGGAAGTATAATTGAAATACTTTCAGAATGTAGTGATAGAGTTAAAATACTTGAGGTTTAAAGATGGTTCAACGGACTATGCGAAAGGAAGAACTACCTCCAAAAAGGCATTCATCTCAGAATGCGGTAGATTCCTCGCAAGTTAGTCCTGCTGAAACAAAACAAGAAGAAACGTTCACCTGTATAGACTGCGGAAAAATAAAACCTAAAAAAGAAATGTCAAAAGCATACTATTTAGTATGCAAAAAATGCGCTGGAGGATAAAAAATGAGAATCCTTATTGCAGCACCGATATGCGAAGGAAAAAACTACAGCATCAACGACTGGCTACACAGCGTCGCCACCATGATGCGAAGAAGACCAAAAGACGTCATAGACTTCTGCTTCGGCCTAAACAACAGCAGCACAGAATACGAAAAAAAACTCTCCAGCATAGAACTATACCCCCACGGAAAAGACAGCAAAAAAAACCCAATAATACTGCGGCTGCCACAGACAGAAAAAGACCACAACATACCCGCAATAGTAGGACGAAGCAGAGAAATGATAAGAGAATACGCAACCAAGATGAATTACGTCTGGATATTATGGCTTGACACAGACACAATACCCCCAATCGACGCCCTGGACGAACTCATCAAGACAGGCAAGCCATTCATCAGCGGAGTCTACTTCTATAAACACACCAAACAAGTCGTAGCGACATGGTGCGTAAACAAAGCCGCCGACCTCTGCACCAACATCCCTATAGAAAGAATCCAAGAAGCCGCCATGAAAGACCCCCCAGCCATATTCCAGATAAAAGCCTGCGGATTCGGCTGCGTCCTAATGCACCACAGCGTGTTCAAAAACATCAAATTCGAGTGGGTGCTCGAAGGCCAAAGCGAAGACATCAGGTACTGCCAGCGGTGCAACGAAGCAGGAATAAAGATATGGTTGCATCCCAGGATGATGTGCCAACACAAAAGCGACACAGACTACACAAAAAAAGGGTGAGTGAATGAAGCATGAAAGACGAACAAAAAGAAAAACTCAAAAGACTCGTCCCAAAAATACTGATGGACGGCCCACTGACAAGCGACGAACTGATGAGAAAACTAAAAGGCCGCTTCACACTGAGACTATCAACCCTGAGAATACTGAAGACAATACAATCAGACAAAGGAATAATTTACGACAAACAGAACAAACAATTCAGCCTAAACCTGAACGGCTCTGCGCTGGACACGGAATTTACCCAGGATGCCTCGGAATACTCCCTCCCGATTCTGCTGGACAGAAAAAGTGGTGCAGCAATCGGTGCAGGATGTTTGTCAACTACAACACAAGAGAATCCTACAGGAAAGTACAGCTCGAAAACAAGCAACGTCTCAAAGACACAGAAAACGCCCAACCAAAAATCGGCCTCAAAAGAGGCCCTAAACCCAAAGACTACCAACGAAGTCAGACTGAAATCGTCAAGCACGTTCCAGAAGAGGTGACAAGATTGACCAAAGAAACAGACCCATCAGCCACCATAGAAGCAGCCAAAAAAATGATGGTTGAAAGCAACGACCCCATGCTCAAATTCGTAGGTAACAACGGAGAACTCATCGTCAACGTAGTCAAAGAATTCTTCAACGGATTCAAGCAAGCAAGCGCCGCCCTACAAACACAGCAATCAACAACACAAAAACAAACACCTACACCGCCTCCATTTTACGGAACGCTTAAGGCCTTAAACTTCAAGTATGACCAAGCCTGGCAATCACAGGCCCGTGCATGGGAAGCATACATCGCTATGAGCCCCCACGGACAAGTAGACATCAGCATCCCCACACCGACCCAGTACAGCGTACAGCCAGGAGCACCAACGCTGGCAGACCAAGCGGGAGCAAAAAACCTTAAAGACCTGGAGCGCCTCAGCCGTGTACTTGATGGACAAAGCCAAGCAAGACCGCCAACAACGGCTACGCCTCAGACGTTTTCTGGGCTTACTGACGAAGAAACAGCCCGTTTAGAAGAATTCAGGAAGAACGGCGGAGACCCCCTCGCCGATAAGATTAAAAAGCCCGCTCCTATCCAAGAGACTGAAGTGGAACTCACTATGGAACAAAACATGGCGCTCATCAGCGAAAAACTCGGCCTGCTGACCAACCTGTTTAATAGTCTTGAAGACGATAAGATAAGGGAGTACGGCAGGAATCCTGACAAAGCCATAGAAGAACTTGATAGGCAGATACAAAAACCTATAGTGGCTTTCATGCTCGGCCCTTATAAACCCGTAATCAAAGAAGTCGGAATCAACGAATTCAAGCAGGCTTTCGAGAAAGACTGCTCAGCCAAGCTCGGCTTGCTGACTGAAGACGAAAAAACCACGTTTCTTGTCAAGCTGGATGCTTGGAGACAACGCCTATGAGTCCTCAACCTCGTTTTTCTGCGGACAAGTTTGATACCTCGTCAACATGAAAAACTGAGGACGGCCCAGAGGAGATTAACCTCGCCTCTGGGCCTCATTCTTCCCAAAATGTTTAAATAGTCAGACCACCATAGACTTCTATATTAGAGGTGATGTTCCTGTGAATGACACAACAAGAAATATTCTCAAGTGGAGCGCCGCTGTTGGAATCGGCTATGGTCTATACAAAGTTTTTGTTGAAGATGATGCTCCTGTTTCTGTTGCTGTGACAAGCCCTGTGCAGACTGCTGTTAAAGTAGTCGAAGCGCCAATCAAAAAAGTTTCTAAACTTATGAAGGGCAGTCCTGAAGCGAAGGCTCACATGGCACTCATGCGTAGCAAGGTCAAACACCACGGAAGAAAAAAGAAGACAGAAAAAAAGTCTAAAAAGAAAACATGGCTATTCAAGAGGACAGACTGACATGGCAACACCCGAAGAGCTAAAAAAAGTAATGACTGACGTAGTCGCCATGCTCAAAAGCGCCCAATTACCAGCAGTCATGGCAAAAGTAGTATTCCCTAAAACCAACAAGCCAATAAGCACCTGGAGCTTAAGCAACCGACTGCTCTGCTGCTTTGACTACCTTCACAGAAAATACCCCTCACAAATGAAACATCTCCCAAGAGAAGACCGCTCAAAATTCATTATGGCACACATAGAAGAAGCCCTGACAGACGCTGACTACAGAGGATTCAAGCAGTGGAAGGACATAGGAAGGCACGTCACTAAAGACGAAAACAGCACAGCATACATACTCGCACCACTGACAAAAAAAGGCGAAAGAAAATACGTCATAATAGACGGAGAAAAACACCACGTCTACTACGACCCTGCTGACAAAAAATACTACAGAGGTTACGGAAAAGACAAGACACTGATAGACAAGTATGAGACCGAACCCTATACTTTCGTCAAAGGATTCAGGCTCATCAGCGTATTCGAGGCCGAACAGACAACAGGCAAGGCTATAGTGAATAAAGAACTTAAGCTGCCTCAGCTACCATTCAAACCAGTCGCTGACTTCCTGGGAATCAAAATAATCCCTAAGTCATTCAGCGGCAACGCCTACGGCAGCTACGACCCTCACAACAAAGTCATTCAATTAGCCACTCCTAATGAGGTGACGTTCTTTCATGAGCTGGCCCATGCTGTAGACGGCTATTTGCTTGAAAAGAGTGGGCGAAGTCTGAAAGGCGGCCAGCACTCTGACCAGAAGATAGTGGCGCAATTCTGCGCTCAAGTCATAGCTCACGTCAGGGGTTATAGGATTGAAGAATCAGCAGCCTACACTAAACACTACATCAAGCACTACTCTGAAGGCGATGACATAGAGGAGGCCATCATCAAGCTCATGGCTCGCTGCGAACAAATAGTAGAATTCATACTGAACTTCAAAGAGGCCAAAAGCCCGAACAGACAGGCAGAAGAAAAGAGTGGCGAACCAAAGATGCCAGCAGATAAACTCGCAGACGATGCTTCAGATGCCAAAAAAAGAAAAATTCACATACTAAAATATGCTTCAAAAAAAGCCGCAGAACGAGGCTATGATGCGCCTGAATCAGGGAAGGTCTATGCTTTGACTGGCGGTAATGATGAAAAAAGCATAGCTGCGGGCAACACCTGGAAGGAAAGCGAAGTAGGAGAAACTATTGAAGAATACACTAAAAGGATGGCAAATAACAAAAGACTCGACGCTGTAGTAGCTAAAACAAAGATAGATAAAAAATATGTCAAGATACAAAAAAGTATAGATTATAATTTAGAACACACTAACACATTTCACGATTTTGAAAAAACATTAATACATATCTGGGGTAAACATTTAGAAGAATACCTTAAAAAAACAGATACAACCTTGGTAAAAATATGGAATAATCAATCAAACTGGAATATAAGATGAAGCCTCTCACTGCTAAAATACTCGCTGTAGCTGCTATCGGAGCAGCACTCGCAGTCGTATACGAATTTATAATCGACCCAAAAATAGTCAAGCCAGCCGAACAAAAGGCTGAAGAAATAATCAACAAATAACAAGGTGAAACCAACATGGCAAACATCCAAGCAGACCCCAGTTTCAACAAACAACAAATAGAAGATATGAAAGAAGCAATCGTCGAAGAAATACAAAGCATGGTCAACCTCTCAACAGCAGGAGCACACGCAGCCATCGCAGCAACAGCTGTCCAGGCAGTCTTTGTTGCCCCAAGAAAATGCACGATAACAAGCATGAAAATGGGAGTCACTACAAGCGTCTCTGCTCATGCTGATAACCACTGGACAATCCAAGTCGTGAACCAAACAGGAGACCTCGACCTGCTCAGCTCAGCATTTTCCACAGACAGCGATGTCGCCACAACAAGCAACGGCAGCCGAGCCTTCACAGCAGACACCATGCTCAGCATCCATAACAACGGAACAAACGAATTCCTGCAAAACAACAATCTGGCTGAGGGTGATATACTCATCCTTACTGCGACGAAAGCAGCCAGCGCAGCGAACCTGACATATCCTGTCATGACAATCAGATATAAGGTGACTGACTGAAAATGCCGTCCGAGCCTCAATTCAGCCGAGAGATGCAAGATGCAATCCGAAGTATCGTCAGAGATGAGCTCAAACAAGAACAAGAACGGCAACTCATGCAACAATCCAAAACGCATGAGCCACAGAAAGTGGCGGCAACTATTAAGAAGACTCCACATAAAAAAGAGAAAAAATCTTGGTTCAAATGAGCATCGACACGAAAAAACAGGTTGACTTTTCCCTTGACCACTTCGGCGAAAAAAGCGTCGTACTCGGAATCACGGGAAGCGGAAAAAGCTACGGCACAAGAGTCCTCATAGAAGAAGGACTCGAACAAGGAGTCAGATTCGTCATCATAGACCCCCAGCTCGCATACGAAAACCTTGCTGGAATGGAATACATCAACGCTGAAGAGATAAGAGACCCTTCAGCCTTGGGCCGCCTTATCGCTATGACGAACAGGAACATCGTCATAAGGATGAAAAAATTAAGCATCATAGAACAAAACAAGTTTCTCAAAGACTTCTTCACGACCTACAAAAAATATCAGCAGAAAGGAATAAAATGCGTTGTGATAGATGAAGCTCATAAATTCATTCCACAATACGAAAGAAGCACAGCCAAAGAGACAATACTTGGGCTCATCCAAGAAAATCGTTCAGACGGCCTCGGTGTCATCATAGTCAGCCAGATGCCTGCCCGTGTAGATAAGGCAGCGATTAAGCAGGCCAGCAACAAGTTTGTAGGTTTCATGGATGAGATGAACGACATAAAAGCCGTCAAAGGATTCCTTGTGGGAAAAGAGGACGAATCAATATTTCGGAAGCTCAAGACAGGAGAATTTTATACCAAGATAAGCGGCGGAGACGCTGCTGGGGTGATGAAATTCCGTAAAGCCAAGACACAACACAGCGGAGACAGCCCGAAAAACTTATTAAGTGAGAACACTCCAGTATTTAACGAGCATCTGAAAACGCTCAAAAAATTCAAGTTAAGAGGTGAATCACACATGGCAGATGGCATAGTTTCTGAAACCTTGCCCAGCAAGGCAACAACGATGCACCTGGTCGGCCTCGGAGTGAAGATAAGTCTCGGAATGGGAGTAGCAGCTCTCGCAAGCAACCTCGTCGGAAGGGTTGTCCCGAACTTCAAACTCGGCCCAATCAGCTCAAGAAGCATCGTAGGTGCAGGCACAACGATAGTCCTGTATCTCGGACACAGGCTCGCAGCATCCAAGAACTTCGACAAGGTCGCCGACGTTCTCAAGTATGCGGCAGCAGGAAGCGCAGCTTTCACACTCGGCAGCATAGTCGTAGACGTGATGGCAGCGACAGGCATCAGCAACAGGCTGCTCGGAACAGCCGTACAGATGTCAACAGGTGTTGCGCCTGCTCAGGAAGAAGCAAATGCTCCTGACCTGAACACGGCCTTCGATTGATAAACCAAGAGGTGAACTACAAATGAAACAAGTCGATAGCACAGGACTGGTCAAGTCCCCGTTCACGATTTCCAGCACCACAACAGGTGTGACCTTTGTGGCTGCGGATTTCGCAACATCGTCCAGCTGGACGACAATCTTGACGTATGCGGTTCCCCTGGGAGTCGCCGTTGAGATAACCCCAGTGAACTGGCACTTCGGATACTATTATTGCACCGACACAACGACTGCAATAACAGCAGGCCAGACGAAGATAGAGAAGCAGAACGCCAACGGCACTGAATCCAGAGAACTCTGGAGCGGTCCGAACAAGATATTCAAGGACATCGGCGACGTCAGACAGAGGCCGAACCTCAGAGTCCCTGTGATTCTGAACGCCTCAGAAAAGCTCGTCGTCTCCGTGAAGAGCCTCGGAACGACCTTCGACGTGGGCGTGAGCGACTACTTCATAGAAGCGATGCAGTACTACGAACAGGTCTGAAAACGACCTGATTTTTTCAATTTTTTTCTCTTTTTCTTTCGTTTTTTTCCAAAACATTTAAATACTCAAAAGACCATAGTATCCTCATCAAGTCCCTTGCTGGGGATTAAGAGGTGAATTTTAAGATGGCCTTGTCCACTATTGTTAAACGTGCAACAAAAAGCTTATCTTCTTTCGGCGGTGACTCAAGAGTCATCAAAACAACGACTTCTCTCGGAGGAAAAGCCAAGTCAGCACTTGAAGCTCTCACAGGACGCACAAAAGTAGTCAGCCGAACAGCGGCAGGAGTCGCAGACACATCAGCTGACGCAGCTAAATCCAGAAAAATTCTTGGGACGCCTGTTAACAAAGAAGGGCTTGGAATAAAAAGCGCTGCTGCCAAAGCAGTCAAAGGCGCTGGGTACGGCGCTATGGTCGTAATTCCCTTGGCAGCTGGCGGTTACGGAGTCGCTAAACTCGGTGAAGGAGTAGGAAAAGTACGAGAAGGAATTTTTGGTCCAAGCGCCGAAGATATAGAATTACAAAGACTCACAATTATAGAACGCATTATAGAAAAAGGGTACAATCCTGCTGATTTCGGTTGGAATGACCAAAATAAATCGTCTGGAAAAGACGGCACTGACAGCCCAATAATCATCATGCCTTCAGAACAACCCACATCAGCAAAATCAAAACAAAGTGTCGCTGAGAGCGCCACTCAAGTCATTCTCGTCGGTGGTGCAGTGGCACTGGCTCTCATGGTCGGCAGCCACTTCTTAAAAAAGAAAAAATGAGGGGTGAAGTGTCATGAATAAAGTTATAGGACTCATGGCAATCGCCACAGCAATCGGACTATTCGCACTTTCCAGAAGAAATCAAAAGCCGAAGAACGTCATAGACCCAACGATAAACACATATCAAGACAGAGAACAATACATCCCTCAGCAAAAAAGTGACGTCCTCGACCCTATGAGCATGAACGCCACCAACATCCCTATCATTAACAGCACTCCAGTAAACATCGAACAAGGAGCCCCAGTATCTCTGTATAAATCTCCGAGGTTATCTTGAAAATGGCTGGCACAATAAGCTCGCTTAAAAAAAGCGGAAGCATCATAGGACCTGCCGCAATAATAGCTGGAGTAGGATTCATCGCATACGCCGCCTATAAAGCGCTTGGTGGAGGGCGCTCAGATAACAGCTCAGCAGCAGGACAATTCACTATGGGCGGAGAAGACCCTGATGAGTACAAAGGACTTTACGCAGGACAAGACCCAATAGGATACCCAGAAAACAAAGGAGACTTATTCAGAGAAAACAAAGAACCTCAGCTCGCCGCAGAAGTAGACGCCTTAAAACAGACCGAAGCAGGCACGGGCAGCAACAGCGAAACATTATATGACCCTCATGACAACCCAATCCCATCATCCACTGAAGGTTTTGATATAAGCACCCAAACGTTATATCCTACTCCTCAAGAACGCCAACAAGCAGACTTCTTAAGCCAACACCCAGTAGCTGGGTGGAGCCTGGTAGGTGCAAGTCTCATACCTTCATATTTTAGCCGTGCAGGAACACGGGTAGGCGTCAGATTCGCAGAAAGCATCGCTCCAGACCTTGCTGCCAAGCGTGGTATTTCATCAGCGACTGAAGCAGCAATACAATCAAAAAGTCTCGACAAACAAGCTATGAGCTTCCTTGACCGCCAAGTCATGAAAAGCGCTGAAAAAAACTTGGGAGAAGAAGCTGCTCAAGCTGGAATAAAAGTGGCTGCTAAAAAAGGTCTCGTAACAGGAGCAAAAATAGGCATCAAAAGCATCCCCTTAATCGGCCTTGGAGCAGGAATAGCCATAGACAAGGCCAGTGGCATCGGAACGGCCCAAGCAATCACAAGAAACGTTGTGGGAGACGTCGTGGGAGGCTTCACTGGCGCTGTAGGTGCTCTTGGAGGCCCTGTAGGAAGCTTCGGAGGAGCTGTGGGCGGTCAGATAGGTGGTGAACAATTCACAGACTACCTATTTAAAAAGGGTGGGGGTATGATGCCAGCTAAACCCTTGACAGCAGCAGAAAAGCAAGGCTTGGCAGCCGCCAATCCTAAACTTGGCAGCAACGGCCTCTTCGGATTCAGCGGCAACGAAGCAATAATGGGTGGTATATTCAGACCAAGCAACCAACCCACCGCAAACGCCAAAAACAGAGAATCAGCAGCCAGCGTCTTGGCTCAAGCAAACGCTTGGAGAGCTGCACAATCAGCAGGGCCTCAAAGTCCTTCACAATTCCAACAAGCAGCCAGCTTGGATGCCGCAAACAGGGCGGCTGTCGCTGGAGCAGTCCGAAACACAACTCCTGGCAGGGCAACAATCACCCAGAATGCAATCGTAGGCCCTACAGGTAATATGTACACTCTCAAGCCAGGAACCACGAACCAATACGCTTATTCAGCTGGCCCGACAACCCCCGTTCTCGGAGCAAGCGCAGGAAGCAGCGGTGCTGCACAAGCAGCCAGGACAACGGCCCAAAAAGCAGAAACAGCCGCCGCCATCACAAAAGCCACAACAGGCCCAAAAGTCAGCGCAGTCGGAAAATACAAAGCAGTCAAGACGGCTCCAAAGACCAAAAAGAAATAGAGGTAGTCCAACATGATTTCAGGAGACAGAACCAAATACATGAACAGGAGAGACACTCTGGTCGAGCAAGTCATCCGCAGAAGCGTAACAATCGCCAACGGCGCTGAAGGGGTCGTCAGCATAAGTATACCTACTGATGTCAACGTCTTCCTGAAAGGGGTGGGCTGGGACTATTACGGCAGCGCAACATATAAACTTCTTGACTCTCACAGACAACTTCATTCAGGAAGCAACCAACTCGGAAGCGTCGGCCTTCCTCAGCAGTGGAGCATCCCGTTCTATGTCAGAGGCACACTCAGCCTTTACATAACGAACAATACTGGAGCAAGCCAAGACTACACAGCAGTCTTCATACTTCACACAGACAGCTTGCTTGACATAGCATCACAAGGAGGAGCTTGCGCTCTGTCGACTATGCCAGCATCAGGTGTGGTCACTGACGTGCAACTTTATGGTTTTGCTGGGACTACGAGCACAAGCCTCAAATGTGATAGCTCTGGTTACTTGATGGTGGCCCTGACGACTACGCCGACTATAGACATCGGTGACGTCGCAGTGATGGGTGTGGTGAGCGGCACTGACACGAAAGTGGGGGCCGTGACTATTTCAAGCGTGACGTCGCTGAACGTGAACATCCAGGCGGAAGGCGGCGCAGCCATGTCTGCCACGAATCCGTTGTGGACTGAACTCACTGACGGCAGCGCCGCAATCAGCTCCTCAAATCCGTTGGACGTACAAATCACTGACGGCACAACAGGAGCAACAATCACAGCAGGACTCACGGCCCTCAAAGTAGACTTAGTCGGTGAAGGTGGCGCTGCTATCGCAGCAGCGAACCCCGTCTTTACTGAATTGACTGACGGCACAAACGCTATATCAGCAACGAATCCGCTGCCCACTCGCAACATAGCAACAGGAACTCTGCTGTGCGGCACAGCAGCCACGACTTCAGATACTGCTGTGGCTCTCGGAAGCACGACAGCCTGCCGAAAACTGACAATCCAAGCAGACTACGCAAACACAACACTCATGTATGTAGGAAACGCAACATCACAGCTGATGGTCCTTTATGCTGGAGATTCGATAGACATCGAAGTAGATGATATAAGCAAGGTCTATATCAAACGCACAACGGGCGGCGCAAACGTCACAGCAAACTATGTAGGTGGATGAATCATGGTCATCTCACGAAGCCGACTGATAAAAACAAGGTATGCTGGCAGCGCCTGCACAGGCAGCAGTGGCGACCCGAACAGGACGCTCACAGCCTCTCGGCCATTACTCAGTGATAGTCTGATATACGTCAATAGAGCCATGATGCACCCTACTGATGATTATACATTAAGCGGGGCCGTCATAACTTTCCTCAACCCGATAGATGACACGGATGCTATAGTGGTGATGACATGACACGAAACAAAATTGTGATACCTGTCATATTCTTCTTGCTTCTGACAAGTATAGTCGTCGCTATAGACTTTAATCCTATGGGCAACGTGAATCTCAAAAACAGGTACTCTGTCATTAATGGGGTGTGGGTGAATTCAACATATGGAACGTTCACTAATATGACGATAGGAACACTCTTCTCTTCTTTACCTTGGGTGAACGTGACTGGGCGGCCTACACACTTAAGCAATTTTACGGATGACCTTGGAAATAGAGGATACACTCACTTAAGCAATTTTACGGATGACTTGAATACTTCAGCGTACTCTACGAACTATTCGACATACTCTAATTATTCATCATTCTCGAATAGCAGTGATTATTGGGATAACCTCGGCAGTCCAAGTGACATCACTACGCTCGGAACTCTCAGCAGTCTTGATGTAAATGGAGCTGCGGACATCTCAGGAACACTAACGCTACACAACAATCTTGACATGAGTACTACAAATATCACAGCAGCAGACTACATCACCGCTAATTATTTTAGTGGCGACGGCAGCCTACTCACAGCCTTATCTGTGGTGTGGACTTCAGTCACAGGAAGACCAACACACCTATCAAACTTCACAAATGACCTTTCAAGCATGAACAATAACATAAACATGAATGGAAACAACATATCAAACACGAACTACTTGACTGCAAACTATTTTTCTGGCGATGGCAGTCTCTTGACAGGAATAGTCGCTCTGTGGACTTCAATCACGGGACGGCCCACTCACCTGAGCAACTTCACCGATGACCTTGGCAACAGAGGCTATTCTGCTCTCTCAAATTTCACAAACGACATAAATATAGGAAACTGGACTGCTGACAAGGGTAATTATTATACATCAAGTGTGGTTGATACTCTTGGAAATTGGAGCGCTGACAAGAGCAGTTATGCTACTACAGCCTCTTTGTCATCTGTAGGTAACTGGTCTGCTGATAAAGGTAATTATTATAATTCATCACAGACTGACAGCCAGATACAAGCAGCCAATACGTCTATGAAAGACTACGTTGACGCAATCAATTATACGTCGGTGGGTGTGAATCATTCCAACAGCACAGACTATTGGGATAGCTTAAACACTCCTGCTGACATCACAACCTTGGGAGCAATACAGCACTCAGGTAATGTTGACATGAATGGCAATAACATCACGAATGTCGACTGGTTGTTTGTTCATAATGTGTCAGGTTATTCTCCAATAACAATAAATAGCAATCTTGAGATGGGCAGCAATAATGTCACAGCGTCTAAATTCATAGGTGGAGGAGCTTTATTGACTGACATCGTAGCTGCTTGGGGTTCTATCACTGGCAGGCCGTCATCATTAAGCGAATTCGAGAATGACCTTGGCATAGGGAATTGGTCAGCTGATAAAAGTGGTTACGCCACCACAGGTTCTGTGACTGCTGTGAGCGACAAGGTTGATTCTGTAGGTAACTGGACTGCTGATAAGTCTGGTTATGCCACTACAGGTTCTGTGACTGCTGTGAGCGACAAGGTTGATTCTGTAGGTAACTGGACTGCTGATAAGCCAAGTTATGTGACTGCGAGCGCTCTTGTGTGGACGAACATATCGAACAGGCCTACTGACTTGACGAATTTCACGAATACTCCTGGCTACATAACAGCGGCGAATGTCAGCGTGAACGGCCTTGCTATGGACAAATATACTTATACAAACAACACAGCTATGACTTCGGCTTGGAATGGTCATGACTTATATGAGAGAAACTTCACTTTGACGCCGAGAAACACGACAGCAAACTATGTTTATTTGATAACCTATGATATGTGGGTGAGCACC
>NZ_JABXWD010000190.1 GCF_019173545.1 Candidatus Magnetobacterium casense
GCCTTGGCCCGCTCGTAGTCTTCTACAACCCCGATGTCGATGAAGTATGCGTCAAATTCAAAGCCGCAGAATCGGCGACTCTTGTAGTAGCGCTCGAGAAAATCCTTCTCTATGGAGAAGCTGGCAGGCAGGTCAAGTCCGTCAAACACCCCTGTATCTATAACGTAAACTCCCCCGTTGATAAGCCCAAAGGAACGAGCCATCTTCTCCTGAAACCCTGCAACCCTGTGGGCATCATCAACGATCACAACGCCATATCTGTCAAAATTCCGCATCGGCTTCAGTGCCATTGCAAATGCGCAATCGTGTGAGCTATACAGGTCATACAGCCTTGGGAGGTCGGCACGGAACAGTGTATCGCCGTTTAAGACAAATACCTCGCGTGCATCCGTGCATGTGAGGGCCTTTTTAATAGCCCCTCCCGTCCCCAGCGGCTCATCCTCGATGCAGTAGGTGAGGTCAATGCCGCCAAAATGTCGGCCAAAGTACTCCATAATCGCCTCTCTCCTGTAGCCGACACTCAATATGCAGTTGTCAATCCCCTGGCTGCGCATATACTCCAGGAGGTATTGCAGGAACGGTCTTGCGTTGACATCTGCCATGGGTTTTGGCAGACCGCCCAGGATCGTCTTGAGTCTGGTGCCCAGGCCGCCCGCCAGGACAATGGCCGTTTTTGTCATGGGCGTTTAAACATCGATTTTTCCACCAACTCACAGACAATGTGACCAATCAGGATGTGCGCCTCCTGTATCCGTGGTGTGTCAGAGGACGGAACGTTTATCAGGAAATTGCAGATATCCTTCATTCTTCCGCCGCTTGCCCCGGTCATGGCTACGGTTGTCATTCCGATACGTGTAGCGGCCTCTATGGCCTTTATGACGTTTGACGAGTTGCCGGAGGTCGATATCCCCACCAGGATATCGCCGGGTCTGCCATTGGCCCTGACCAGGCGCGCATATATTTCGTCGTAGGAATAATCGTTTGCCACGGCGGTCAGATATGAGGTGTTTCCGTGCAGGGCATCCGCAAAGAGCGGCTCTCTGTCGAAGTAGAATCGCCCCGAAAGCTCCGCCGCTATGTGTTGTGCATCTGCGGCGCTTCCGCCGTTGCCGCACAGGAGCACCTTCTTGTCCTGCCTGAAGGCCCCTTCCATGGCCACGGCCACCTCTGCAATCGTTTTCAGCAAGCCCGCATCGGACAGCAGCCCCTCCTTGACCGATATTGAACCCCTTATGGCATCCACTATTTGTTGATTCATCGTTGTCTCCTGTATTTTAAGTTATTACGTCATTATATGTCCATGTGATAGTATCTTCGGCATGGTTCATGGTAGCACAAGAAAGAAAGGGGCGGCTCCGCTTCTTGGCGCTCCAGGTCGCACCTGGCCCCCTTCAGAACCCCCCGCAAGGGGACCAGTCCCCTTGACCCCTTCCTGCGAAACCTTTCCTTATTTTTCGCTCCCGGTCGCACTTGGTTCCTGCGAAGTCTTGCTTGATGCAACTACAGGGTAAGGTCATTTTTGTAGTATGCCTTAATGGCCTCAGCCTCCTTAATCAGTTCGGCAATTCTATCCTGGTAGACCTTTTCAAAGAACTTAAGCACCTCCGGATACTCCTTGACGATTTCCGTAACAATGGGTCTGTTCAGTTCGTAAAGGGACGTGTCTTCAGCGGCAATAACGGTGGCAGTGTTGGGTTGTCTGGTAAAGAAGGCAATTTCTCCCAGGATTTCGCCCTTGCCAAGTATGATGTCCCCGGACCCCACCTTATAAGGCAGCGTTTGGGGTGATACAATCTTAACGGAACCTGCTTTGATTACGTATATGGAGTCAGAGATATCGGCGTGGTTTATAATCGTCTGTCCCTTATTGTATTGTTGCAGGGATACCTTGTCCAGTTTTCTCTTCAGCAAGTCGTTAAACAGGAGCAGGAAATTCGTGCGGTAATCGGTTTCGTCAACCGGCTCTGGTTGTGTGAATTTCTCCGGCATTATACTCTGTATTTTTCCCAGGACATCGGAGAGCAGTTTCACGTTTTTAAACTTGGGATTGTTTAACACTTTAATGGTAAACATGCCAAATGCAATGTCGGTAAGGTCGTTGAAAAACAGACGGCTGAGGGTCAGATATAAGAGAGCCGCCTCCGGTTTTCGATTCTCCGCGTACAGGGTTTTCACTTTATCCAGGCCTGTTTCTAACCGTGACTTTGGTTTAAGCGAAAACGTAGTCTGTCCCCGCATGGTTTCATCCATTGTTGCCTCTGCCCCCAAGAGCAGAACGTTGCTTGAAAAGCCGCTTTCACCGGGCATTGCAGCCCCGATCAGGTTTTCACACACACAAGACTGGAGCATACTCTGCTCTTTTTGCAGTGACTCAAACATGGAATCGAGCCGGGAAACATAGAACTCCTTCAGCAGTGAGCGCAGGTCGGGTTTGACGCTCATGGCCTTTTGAAGGGTCTTATTGGTTATCACGAGGGTTTCGACGTCGGTGAGGGCAGTGGCGGTGACGGGCATGGGCTTTGACGAAAACAAGGCCGATTCTCCGAAGAAATCACCGGTTGAAAGCGTGGACAATGTCCTGGTTCCCCCCATAAGGAGGTTATTTATCAGGTTGTTCAGCAACACCGGTGGTAACGGGAGGATAGTTCCCCGTGTTTTGATTTTCTTTTGGGAAACACGTACCGTGCCGCTTACTATTATGAACATGGATTCACTATGTTCACCTTCCTTGCAAATTGTTTCTTTACCCTTGTATTTAACCAGGTCTATGTCGGTTAGCATTTTCAGTGTGTTTTTATCCAGTAACTCTGCAAAGAACCGCGGAACATCCTTACCCAGAAACACCAGGTCTAGGATGAGCAGAAACGTGTCATATGCCTCATCGATGTCTTCCGATTTTATCGCATTGTATAAATAACTTATCAGATAACTGAAATTGAAATCACTTTTTTTCACAGAAAACCCTCCGGTATTTTTTTTATCAGCAGGCACCTCTACTGCGTACATGTCCGCCTGATTAAATAATGCTAACATGAAATAAAGATTACTGTCAATAATCAGTCTGAGATTACATGCCGGTTAAGTCCAAATGCCCCATCGGTGTCATTACTGCATAAGCAAAGGTTGCGCAAGATGGGGTCAAGGGGACTGGTCCCCTTGCAGGGGGGTCTGAGGGGGGGCGGAGCCGCCCCCTTCTTTTTTCTTTGCGTATAAGATTAATAATGGGCAGGTACTTTAAAATAAAAGCAATCTTGACAATAACAGAATAAATATGCTATTAATAAGGGTAATATGGTTATCTATACTGAAAAGTTGTTTGGACTTAATACAGAGGAAGACAGAGAATCTTCCGGGGATGGGAGAGCCTGGGGTGAGCAAGCCTTGTGGCAATAATAAAGTTTTTTTAGCGTTAAGAAGGAGCTATTGTTTATGAAGATCAAGATTAAGGGGTTAGTGAGAGTTATAATGGTGTTTCTGGCACTGTTCGTCTCAGAGGCGTATGCTGGTACCATAGTGGTACCGATGACGACAGACAATTGGACGGGGTACAGTGATTATGGAAACGTAAGTGTCTCAGCAACGGTTGATGGTATCCAGGTCAACGGTTATGATGTCGGTAAGGGTGCAATGGAGAAGACAACAAATTCTTATGATTTCACTGCGGCAGAGACATACATCAAGTGGAAGGCACACGGGGCCGGTGGGTACATGAAGGTGGCTGTTGGTGTTGGCAATACGGACAACAATACAGCGACAACCTTAAGTGCATCGACAGTTCGTTCGGTCAATGGTTCAACGGTGATAGCTGATGATACGTGGTACTACACGAGGATTAGATTTAGTCCCGATAGTAAATACTATCTGACGGCTACGGCAACGGGTAATTACGACAATGCCGGCGGTACCGAAATTATTCACACAGATGATAGTGTGGCCAGTTCAACTCCCTTTCAGACCGGCGTTATATATGCTTCCATCTCTGACAATGAAGGTGGCAAGGATGCTTATATAGTTATAGGTGAGGCCAAGGTGGTGAAGTCCATGTCTTGCGGTACACTTACAGAGGCAGGTGGCGATATGGCCGAAACCTTTAACTTTGATATGGGAACTAATTCAGGTAATTTTTTCTTCGAATATGATACATATTCAGTAGAAGATGAAATCATGGTGTTTTATGAAGGCAAACAGATATATACAACCGGATGTGTTGGTAAAAAGGACTCCGTGCCCCTTGCCTTTTCAGGGACATCCAGTATTATTACCGTTACGACTAATCCCAACTGCACAGGGACAACGGGCACAGCCTGGAACTTTACGGTTAGCTGTCCGGTGGGTGGAATTTCCGTACAGGTAATAAATGGCAAAGGCACGGTGGTAAGCTCTGATAATTTGGTAAAATGCAGGGATACCGGAATCGATTGCACGATAATGTACAAGACCCCAGGCAATATAACCCTGACGGCCTACGAGGACCTGAATTATTCCTTTACCGGCTGGGGTAAGCACTGCAAGAACATGGGCAAGGCGCTGTCCTGTACGCTTTCGACGTGGTATGAAAGGTATGTTACCGCCAAGTTTACGCCAAACGATATGCTCAACAAGCTAACCGTAACCAAATCCGGTAGGGCAACAGGGGATGTGACACCATCAGGTGGCAGAATAACATGGACAAACAACACGGGCGCAGCCTACTATGAGTTAACCGACAATATAGCGCTCACCGTCGCTCCGGCTACAAATGCGTATTTTTACGGCTGGGATGGTGACTGTAATGGGTCCGCTTGTACGGTAGAGATGTCGGGGCCAAAAAGCGTTGAAGCCAGGTTTGAACCAAAAGCCAAACTCTATCTGAACAAGGCCGGCAACGGCGTGGGCACCATAACGTCATCAACGGGAACCATCACGTGGAGCGGTAAAACCGGCATGGAATATTACATCCCCGGGACATCGCTGACACTTACCGCTGTTGCCAACTCCGGCTCCGTTTTTAGTGGCTGGAGCAACGACTGTTCCGGGTCCGCTTCAACCTGCACCTTCAACATACTTGCCGACAGGACTGTAACGGCAACGTTTAATGCCAGTACGCAGCAACAACCCAAACTCACCGTCACCAAACAGGGCGATGGCGATGGCACGGTATCAACGTCGGCGGGAACCCTGGCATGGTATGGCAACACCGGTACGGCTACGTATGAACTCAACACACAGGTGACATTGATTGCAACGCCCTCTGCGGGGTCAACCTTTGCCGGCTGGAGCGGCGACTGCACGGCAGCGTCAAACATGACATGTACGACAACCATGTCCGGGGACAAGAGTATTACGGTTACGTTTATTCCAAGTGGCAGCAGCAAGACAACGTATGACTTTGACGGCGACGGTATCAGCGATGCCCTGTGGAGGGATTCCTCAACGGGCGATATATACATATGGTTAATGAAGGACACGGCTATAAGCGCTGGTGACTTTGTTGTCAAGGCCCTGCCGCTGGATTGGGACATTGTTGGTGTGGGCGACTTCAATGGCGATGGCAAAAGCGACATAGTATTGCGCAACAGCCAGGGCGACATCTACATGTGGCTCATGGACAGGACAAAGATATCCACCGGGGGGTATGCCTCCAGGGGATTGCCCGGCGGGTGGGCGCTTAAGGCCACAGATGATTTTGACAACGACGGCAAGGCCGATATGCTCTGGCAAAATACCTCAACCGGAGACGTATATGTGTGGCTGATGGATGGCGCCAATATAAAGAATGCCGGTCATATAGCAATGAACGTTGGCGCAGAGTGGGAGCTTAAGGGTGTCGCAGACCTAGATGGCGACAAGAAGAGTGATATCATCTGGCAAAACACCAACAACGGTGCCGTCTTTGTCTGGTTGATGGACATTACCAGCATATCCAAAGGAGACTACGTTGCAACGGGTATTTCAGGCAACTGGCAGTTAAAGGCGGTTGCGGACTTTAACGGAGACGGCAAGGCCGATATGCTCTGGCAAAACACCTCAACCGGA
The DNA here is from genome assembly GCF_019173545.1 of Candidatus Magnetobacterium casense. Classification (GTDB taxonomy): domain Bacteria; phylum Nitrospirota; class Thermodesulfovibrionia; order Thermodesulfovibrionales; family Magnetobacteriaceae; genus Magnetobacterium; species Magnetobacterium cryptolimnobacter. Next base: position 6,016 of record NZ_JABXWD010000190.1, read on the forward strand.
GACCTCTACCTGTGGCTGATGGATGGCACAAAGATTGGTAATGGCGGTTATATAAAGCGTGCCGTATCAGAGGCATGGCAGATCAAGAAAGTTGGCGATTATAACGGAGACGGCAAGGCCGACATACTCTGGCAGAACGCCACAAGCGGCGACGTCTACGTATACATCATCAATGGCATAAGTATAACCTCCGAAGGATATCCAACAAAGGGTCTTGCCAGTCAGTGGAAAATTGAGTAAGAGCGGCAGATATCACCAGGCGGCAGAAGGGATGGTAGGAGGACGCGTTAGTCCCCCTGCCTCCGGTCTTGCTGTTTAGCAGCAGGATGTCATATCAATTGTTTTGCTGTCCCCAAATCAGGCCGTAATCATAGCTCCTGCTCGTATACACTCAAAAAGTTAGTTTTCCTTGATCATACCAATAAGGCTCGCCTTTACTTCATCTACGGTATCAGACCTCTTTATAATGACCTTTAGTTGGCTAAGTTCTTCTAAAGTGCCAATTTTCCTTATCATACCCATAAGCTCAAGACCTGTATAGCCGTATTTAATCTCAAGTGCCATCTCTATCCCCTCAAGCAAACCCTTTCTCTCTCCCTCAATCAAACCCTTTCTCTCTCCCTCAAGCAAACCCTCTTGTTTGCCATCTAAGAACATCTCGCTCTCTCTTATGTCGAATGTTATAGGCATGTTCTCTATCTCCTTTTTGACT
>NZ_JABXWD010000191.1 GCF_019173545.1 Candidatus Magnetobacterium casense
GCAAGTTCAGGGAGGACCTGTACTACAGGCTAAACGTGGTGCCCGTAACACTCCCCCCGCTGCGTCACAGGAGGGAGGACATCGGTGCGTTGATCGAGTTCTTTCTTGACAAGTTCAACGCCGAAAATACCCGACAAGTAAGCCTCTCCCCCAATGCACTCAGGCTGATGCTGGAGTATCAGTGGCCCGGCAATGTGCGTGAACTGGAAAACGCCATCGAGCGGATGGTCATCATGACCCCCGAGGACGTGGTAGTGCCTGAGCGTTTGCCGTTGAACATCCGGGCGTCGATGGCTGCGACTGTCCTGCCGGCAGGGGCATCAGGTAAGGCGTTGCCGCTGGTGCAGTTGGAGAAGACGCATATTACTGAGGCGCTTGTCAAGACCGGATGGGTCTACGCACAGGCCGCCAGGGTGCTTGGCATTACGCCAAGACAGATTTGTTACAAGGTGAAAAAGTATGGAATCAGGCAAGATATTTCATGACTGGTTGGTGAGGCATCTCAAGGCCAGGCTGGCAAAGGATTACTCAGAGATAGCAGTCAACATTGAGGGAGAGAGGAAACACGCCCTTGATGGTCATTACCCCAACCTGATACTGAAGAACCTTGGCATGGTCATGGCCGTGGTGGAGGTGGAGACGGAGGACAGCATAACCCCCTATAAGGTAAGGCAGTGGAATGAGTTAATCCAGGGTGGAACACGGTTAATCGTGATGGTACCGGAGCGTTCCCGGGCAAAGACGACGTCTCTGTTGTGGGATGCCGGCATTGCATCGGAGGTCTCCGTGGGCAGTTACGACCTGAAGATCAACATGCCGTAAGAACAGTGCGATAATGTGCCTGGACAAGTAAAATGTGTAACAGTTATAATTAGTAATGAGAGTGAGCATTGTGTCTATAGGCAATTATAGGGGAATAAAAATACCTGATACTGTCATGAAACAGTGTGGCTTTGATGATGAGGAAGCAGAGCTTGAAATAAATGGAAATATACTCATTGTTAAACCGGTAAAGGAAAAACCAAGGAAAAATTGGGACAAGGCCTTTAAGATAATGGCCCAAAGAGGTGAGGATATCTTACTCATAGATGATTCTTTAGATATAGATACGTAACGGTTCCATGCAGTATGATGTGTACCTTATAAATTTAGACCCTACCGTAGGACATGAGATTCAAAAGACGAGACCGTGTATCGTGATCTCTCCTGATGAGATGAATGATCATCTCAGTACTGTTATCGTAGTACCGATGACAACACAATCGCACAGATATCCTACAAGGATTAAGGTAATTTTTCAGGATAAAGTATGTTGGATCGTTCTTGATCAGATTCGTACGGTCGATAAAAGAAGGCTGGTAAAAAAGATTGGCATCATTGAGGATGACACTATACAGAGGGTTAAAAGAGTGATTAAAGAAATGCTGGTAGATTAAATTGGCTCTTTCGTAGAGCGAGTGGGTAACCCCTCCCTTTATGGGAGGGGCTAGGGGAGGGCGCTTTCACAAGGACAGGCAAAGTTACCCATATGAAATGAGAATGGACCATTAAATTCTAAGAATAGAGGACAGGGTAGCGCCACAATCAACCGTGGATGTTATGATTTAAACCGTGTGACAGAAGGGGCTTATCCGCCAGGGGACACGGTTAATCGTGATGGTGCCGGAGCGTTCCCGGGCAAAGACGACGTCTCTGTTGTGGGATGCCGGCATTGCGTCAGAGGTCTCCGTGGGCAGTTACGACCTGAAGATCAACATGCCGTAGATATATTGACGAACACGTCTGTCATGTGTGACAATATAGGCATATGAGTATCCAAACGACAATACATAATGATGCCATAACAGAAAAGTCGCTTTATAACGCCGATTTTTATCGATGGACTATTCACAATGCCCAACTGTTAAGACAGGGCAGGTTTAGCGAAATAGACGTAGAAAACATTGCGGAGGAAATAGAGAGTATGGGCAGAAGTGAAAGAAGAGAGCTGCTTAACCGACTGTCCGTATTAATAATGCACTTACTTAAACTGCAATATCAGCCAAGAAGACGTTCCAGGAGTTGGTTCAGGACGATAGACACTCAGAGAATGGATATTGCCCTGTTGCTTGAAGAAAGCCCAAGTTTACGGCATGAGCTTGAACTGGTTGCAGACAAGGCATATGAAAGGGCACAATTATTATTTGAAAAAGAGACAAGGATTAATAAAGATATATTACCAGGTACTTGCCCTTATGCCCTTGAACAACTAATCAATGACAGCTTTTTGCCTTGTGGTATGGTACCCGGTGAGTAAGCGTAGCCGCCTATTTCTTTACTGGGTTTGACTTTTGGGGGGGGAATGTTCGATAATGTCATTGTATATGGAGTGGATTGGTGATTACTGAGATCGCTATAAGCGGGTTTAAGTCGTTGGTGGACTTTCGTATGACCTTTGAAAAGGGGTTGAACGTATTGATAGGCCCCAATGGCGCCGGCAAGAGTAATATCTGTTATGCGCTCGATCTGTTTGCAAAGGCTGCAAGTGGGAATATACGCACATTTCTAAGCGAGCGAGGCGGCATGACAGGCTGCTTTACCTCTACATTAGGCGACAATCTTTCGGAGAAGGGGATATGCGCCTCTTGCAAAGGAGAGATAGCGTTAAGTGATTCAGATGAGGTTTTAATCTACGAATATAAAATAAGGCTTTTCATAATTGGTGATACAATACCAATATTAAATCAGGAACTTCAGTTACAAAAAGGAAGTTACAAAGACAACAAGTTTAGTATAATTCTTGAGGCAAAAACAGAAACACTAAAATATAAAACAATTTTTCCAGAAGCACGGATTACAATATCTTCAATAAAAATACCAACTAATGATAATGATAATATACTTGCAATGATAAGCTCTTCTTCTAATGAAGAATTACTTGGTGGCAAATTTTTCAGGGTGTTAAGCGATAAATTTGATTATTGCCGTCTCGTAAGAGAAGACTTAAAAGGCACTACAATTTTGAGCATTGCTCCGCAGGTTGCAAGGGAACGCAATGATACGATTCACCCATCAGAAATGTTGTCGGATGGTAAATACCTTACCAATGCCTTGTATGCGATGATAAATGGCAATAATATAGACTTGGATGATCTGAAGTCTCTACTTGAGAAAGTGTATCGGCGCTTTAAAGATATCGGAAGCATTAGTAGTGAAGACACGACACGTTCATTTTATATTCTTGAGGGTGATGATATAAAAACTCCCGCTAAGAACTTATCAGATGGCACGGTTAAGGTTATAGCGCTGCTTGTGGGGATATATTCGCAAAAGACAGGGACCACAGTTATTGAAGAGCTTGAAAACTATTTGCATCCCTGGGCATGTCAACTACTCGTAGAATACTTTAGAGACTATTTCGATGATAAGGTGTGTATCCTTACGACTCATTCAGAGACAGTGTTAAATGCACTAAGACCAGAAGAAGTTATTGTAGTGGAAAATAAATCAGGCAAAACAGAATGTACCAGACTATCCGAGGATAGTAATCTCAAAGAGGTAATAAGAAATACAGGCGTTGGTTGTGGATATTTTTATGTAGGCGGATCAATAGGTGGTGTCCCACTATGATTGATTAGTCTTCCAATGCCTATGATAGGGATACAATCATGTTTACGAACCTAAGTCTGCTTGTCTACTTCATCAAGAAGGATGTCAAGGCCAAGTACGCCGGCTCCGTGCTGGGTGCGTTGTGGAGCGTCGTGTTGCCACTGTTGCAGATACTCATCTTCTGGTTCGTCTTCGATGAAATAATGAAGGCCAGACCATATGCCGGCACTACAAACACACACGTCCCATACCTGTACTTCCTCCTGTCCACAATACTCTGCTGGACGGCGTTTGCCGAGGGAATCACCAGGGCATCAACCTCTATCATCGAACACAGCGATATGATCAAAAAGGTCTCCTTCCCCAACATCTACCTGCCGATCTCCGTGACCATCTCCAGCTACGTTCAACCCGTCGTGGGATTGCTCATCTTTATGATCGTCTACTCAACGCTGACAACCTTCTCCCCTGTATACTTCCTGCTGCTGCCAGTAGTGTTGTTGCAACTGCTACTGACCATGGGCACCGGCATGATCCTCTCTGCCCTGCTGCCGTTTCTAAGGGACATGGGATACGTGATCGGTCACGCCATGCAAGGACTCTTCTTCCTGTCCCCAATCATGTATAGCATCGATAAAATCCCCGAAAAATTCAGAATCCTCTTCTACCTAAATCCGTTTGCACACTTTGCATCCACATACCACAAAATTATACTCTTCAGAGAACTACCAACAACACCTCTGCTGCTGTCTCTACTGACAATGTCCCTATCAATTTTCGCCCTGGGTTGCTTTATCTTCAGTAAGTTCAAAGACGGCTTCAGCGACGTGCTGTGATGCTATGGGTCGTCAGGAAGGGGTCAAGGGGACTGGTCCCCTTGCAGGGGAGGTCAAGGAGGGGGCAGCGCCGCCCTCCTTGCGGGGGGTTAGGGGGCGGAGCCCCCAGTCCTTCTGCTTTGTAGCCATGAATAAGATAGCGTTTTTTGACTTTGACGGTACGATTACGTGGCGGGATAGCTTCCTTGATTTCCTGAAATTCAGCGTCGGATGGTTGGGGCTGTTAAAAGGCATGACAGTGTTACTGCCTTATATCGTTCTCTACGCACTGAAGATTATGCCCAACTACAAACTCAAAACACGGGCAATTCGCTACTTCTATGGCGGATGGGATTTCAAGACCTTTGAGGCCATCGCAGCGGACTATTCGAGGTGTCAACTACCCAAACTCCTCAAGACAAGCGCCATGCAACGCCTCAACTGGCACAAGAGCCAAGGACACCAGGTGGTCATCGTTTCGGCATCCCTGCGCTACTACCTCAGACCCTGGTGTGGACTGCACGGCGTTGACCTGATCGCCACGGAGATAGAAACCAAAGACGGCATAATCACCGGTCAACTGGCTGCGAAAAACTGCTATGGCCCCGAAAAGGTTCGACGCATCAGGGACAAGTACAACCTGGACGATTCATGCTACATCTACGCATACGGCGACACCAGAGGCGACAGAGAAATGCTGCAAATGGCTAACGAAGGCTACTACAGGCACTTTAAAACATAAAGGAGTACAACGATTATGGACGTGTTATTCAACAACAACCTGCCCACCACCCCACAGGTTAGTATTGTGCTGCTGGACTGGTCATGTCGTGAGAGCTTTCACTCCCTCCACTACCTCAACCAACAGACCATCAGACGAGACCAGTACGAGCTGCTCTGGATCGAGTATTTTGGCAGACGCTCGCCCGAAATATCGGCCCTGCTGCAGGGCTGTAAGGACTCCGGTGTGGCGCCGGTGGTGGATAAGTGGATCGTCCTGGACATGCCGCAGGTGACGTGCTACCACAAACACCTGCTGTACAACGTTGGCATCCTGGTCAGCCGTGGCAGGATTGTTGTCTTCTGCGATTCGGACGCAATATTTACGCCAACCTTTGTCGAAAGCATCGTTGAACAGTTCCGCTCAGACCCCAACATCGTCCTGCACATAGATGAAATCCGCAACGACAACAGGAGATTTTACCCGTTTAACTACCCAACCGTGGACGATATCACGGGCGAGGGGTGTATCAACTTCAAAGATGGCCGCAGCACGGGCCTGCAGGACGACCAGGACCCGCTCCATACCCTCAACTACGGCGCCTGCATGTGCGCCCGACGCAGCGACCTCATCGCCATCGGTGGGGCAGATGAACACATGGACTACTTTGGGCATATCTGCGGTCCCTATGATATGACCTTCAGACTCGTAAACGCCGGCAAAAGAGAGATATGGCATCAGAGCGAATTCATATACCACGTATGGCACCCCGGCACCGATGGCACCGACAACTACATAGGCCCCCATGATGGCCGCAATGTCTCAACAATGGCCCTTGAGGCCAGATTGACAGGGCGTACCATGCCCCTGGTGGAAAACCCTATCGTCAAAGCCCACAGACTCGGCAACTATGATACCGAGGCAGTCCCGCCACTGACTGCCGGATATAAACAAAACATAGGACACTGGACCGCCAGAGAACTCAACGAGCTATCCAGACAGCTAAAAAAAGAACATGCCCCAAAATCACCGTCAACCATTATCAAACTCAAGCTAAACCTGGTAGCAACAATCATCCGACATCTCATAATCAGGACAAACAAGACCGTCAAACAACCACGTAGCATCTTCCGGAAGCTTTACAAAATACGCGGCTTTTTCCAAACGATGACCTATCAGGACGAAAGCAACCTGCAGCGGGCACTCAGTTGTCTAAACACACTTATGGAGCACAACGTCAGGGAGTTTGCCGTCTATGGTCCAAATGCAGCGGCCAGGGTGCTGTGCATCGTTGCCGACAGTGTGTCTTTGACGGTCAGGGCCGTTTATGACGACGTTGGGGGTGGCGTCTTTTTCGGCCTTAAAGTTATGCCTGTTGAGTCAGCCAGGGGAACTGACGAGGTGATAGTTGTTACCGACATGTGGATGAAAAAGGAAAAGATTGAGATATTAAAACGCATTGTCACACACCAGGACAGGATTATTGTCCTGTGAAAAAACTGTTACTGTAAATATTTCTGTGATGATAGAAGGTTAAACATTATGGGGTCAAGGGGGCTGGCCCCCTTGCAGGACTACCTTTTTCTTGTGAC
>NZ_JABXWD010000192.1 GCF_019173545.1 Candidatus Magnetobacterium casense
TACAAGGGGCTTGTGATAAGACGAGGGCACAAGCGTGCTATAGTAGCTGTAGGGCACAAGATATTGGAGGTAATCTATACACTACTGACAAAGAACGAACCTTATAGAGCTCCAAATGTAGATTATGAAGCTTTGCAAGTAAAGCGCAACGCTCCACGTTGGATGCGAATTTTGAAGAAATTTGGATATGTAAGAAAGAAGACATAGAATCATCGCAAAAAAAAAACTGTCATGGACGGTAAGGGGGAGTTTTGTGTCTTAACTCAATAAGATTTTCACGGTAAAGAAAGGGGCGGTTTGTGGTGTCCGTCACGGGGTAATTTTCTTGTGCAATTATGCTTTCTTGTCAAACTTCAGACAACGTGTCCCAGATGCCTTGTATACCTCTATGGAAGGTATAACCCTGCTCTTAAAGTTCATTGCCTTACACCCATACGGAAAACGGTTATCCCACGTAACGTAAAACAGCTTGCACTTAAAGCAGTCTATTCTTGTCTGATTACTTGTCATCTCCCGGTATCTATTATACCAAAACTGCCCTGAGAGCAACAAGGGATATAGTTTTTGCACAAACATCCGACCATGCCGCCCCATCTCTCTCTTTCGGCCACATGCGACCAATCTCTGGTTAATGATCGCCGTGGTTTGAGATACTTAGTTCAATCACAAAGGATGCGCCTGTTTGGGTATTGTCTGCGTGAATCTTGCCACCCATGTTGCCCTCAATGATGGTTCTGGCCATGTAGAGGCCAATGCCGCTGCCGTCCGGTTTGGTCGTATAGTATGGATTAAACAGGCTGTCCATGTGTTGAGCGGGGATACCTCCGCCACTGTCGCTGATGCTCAGTACTACCTTGTCGTCGTCGTTGTATGCCCTGATTGCTATATTTCTGGGCATGACGGCGGACTTTTCATGTTGTGTGATGGCCTCCACGCTGTTGTTGAGGATGTTAAGCACCACCTGCTTAAACTCGTTGGGATAGCCACAGACAACGGTGTTGCCCTCCCTTGCAAGCTCAAGGTCAATGGCAAAGGCCTTCAGTTGCGCCGATAACAGCTCAACAACCTCCCTGACGGCCTCCGCACAATCGAAATCCACCTTGCTCTTGGATGGCTTAAAGAAGTTCCTGAAGTCATCGATTGTGCCGGACATGAACTTTATCTGAGCCGTGGCCTCGGAAACAAACTCCTCTACGTACTGACGGTTAACCTCCCCAAAGGAGTAGGCCTCGGCAACGTCACTGACTATCAGCGACAACGTGTTCAGGGGTTGCTTCCACTGATGTGCAATAACGGCTATCATTTCACCCATGGCAGCCAGGCGCGATTGATGAATCAGTATCTGTTCCTGCGTGTGTCTGGCGATGACTTCCTCTTGTACCTTACGCTGGAGGTTTTTGTTCATATTATCGAGTTCTGCGGTTTTTTTCAGCAGTTCTTCTTCGAGCGTTATCTTTTCGGTGATATCCGACCATGTGCCAAGGACCAGGATAGGGTTTGTCGCTTTATCGAAGATAAGTCTGGTGTTGTCCTGCAACCACCTGTAGGTTCCCCCGGCATCCAACATCCTGTACCTGGTGATATTATACGTCTGGGTGTATACGGTGTTAAGACTGCTTAGTGCCACCTCCCGATCTTCAGGGTGTAGCCTGTTGAACCAGAGTTCGGGGTCTTCTATGAGCCGACTCGGTGGATAACCCAAGAGGTCTGTGACGTTTTCGCTGACGTAGATGATCGGATATCCACTGCCTGGATTGCGGCTATATATAACCGCATGACTGGAGTCGATTAACCCCTCCAACTGTTTTCTTATAAAAGCCAACGACTTTTCATAGTGCAATCGCCGCTTCTTTTCCTTGACAAACATTATAAACACGTATAGCAGCAGCACTGTCCCACCGGTACAGAGTGCCACAAGCAGCAAGAGCAACATGCCTATTATCGTGGATTTTTTAATCATAGCTATTGTCTTCAATGCCGTTGCTACCCTACTATAAGTACGCCGGAACCTTTGGTAACCTTCCCGATGACGGCATGGAAGACACCCGACTGTTGAAATATACCGAGCTTATCCGGTGCGAGAGCAATCAGTAGCCCTCCCGATGTCTGAGGGTCCGAGAGGATGAGCTGCCTTTCTTTTTCGATGTGTGGTGCGAATCTGGTGTTTGCGCTGACGAAACCGAGGTTCTTATGCGCCCCGCCTGGACATATCCCTCGCGCTGCCAACTCGGTTGTCTTTGGCAACACGGGTATAGAGTCGTAGTTTATCACGAAGTCTACATCCGAGTTCCTGAGCATGTTACAGGCGTGTCCAAGCAGTCCAAACCCCGTGACATCGGTACATGCCGATGCCCTTGCCTGCACGGCCAGTTTCGATGCGGTGTCGTTGATGGTGAGCATCCAGGTGACGGCCTCGTTGATATCGTCATCGCTGATTAGTCTGTTTTTGAGTGCCGTGGTGAGTATGCCAATGCCGATGGGCTTGGTCAACACCAGCAGGTCATCCGGTTGTGCACCGCTAACCCTGAGTATCGCATCCCCGTCAACGACCCCCGTTACGGCAAGACCAAATTGAAGCTCCACGGCATTGATGCTATGTCCGCCGATCAGGAAAACCCCGGTCCTCTTTAAAGATTGCAGCGCCCCCTTGAGTATCAGCTTGAGCACCCCGATGTCATAATCACAGGCTGGGAAGGCCGCTACCGCCATTGCCGCAACGGGCTTGCCCCCCATTGCGTAGACGTCGCTCAGGGAATTAACCGCACTTATGGCGCCGAACAACTGAGGGTCATTCACCACAGGGGTCATGAAATCAACCGTTTCTACGATCGTCATCCCGCCCATGCGATAGACGCCCGCATCATCGCCAGGCCCTACGATGACCTCACCCGCATCATAACAAGTTTCTGCGAGCGGTTCCATAGAGCGTATCAAGTCGGCCAGGTCCGCCGGACCCAGTTTAGAACCTCAACCCGCTGCCTTAACCTTTTCTGTCAACCTGAAATCCATCTTAGGTATTATGATAACATAATCTCAGGAAAAAAAAGAGAGGTATACTGATCGTAGCACTCCATTGTCGCTTGTTCCTCACACGGAGGAACGCTCAACACATTCAGAGGCTGCTGGTTATTATGCTGCCCGTTGCCTCCGACGTCAGATGAAACTCTATCCTTAGGCGTTTGTCTCTGAGGTGCTTTTCGATCAACCTCTTGGTGGTATTGCTTAAACGGCGCAGACAATCAAACCTCTTCTGCCTGTACATGAACTCAAAGACCTCATCCGTGGAGGCGGTCAACAACACCTCCTTACACTCGGGTGTTACCGACACCAGAAACGCCATGACTTCCTCAGCGGTAGGGTCGTCCTTCCACAACGCCAGAGCAATCATGCCACGCCACTGCGCAGCCACCGATACCGTCGCTCCACCGTGGATATCCAAACCCTGTAACACTCCTATCAGATCGTCACCGGCTGGGACATAGACATCGTCATCGAAGTGAAAAAGCTCTCTGTGTATCTGCATGGAGACAGGGTGGTCATATATCACAATTGGTTTCATAAAGACTACCTCCTGTTTAGTATCCCCAGGACTTCGCAGTGATACGTGTTGGGAAACATGTCAACGAGCCTGACTGATGCCAACGTGTACTCTTTACTGAGCTTGTGTATATCCCTGGCAAAGGTGGCCGGGTTACACGAAACGTAGGCAATCCTCTGGGGACTGAGGGCTAGGAGCCGTAAAACCCCGGCCGTGGTCAGACCAACTCTTGGGGGGTCAACGATCACGATGTCGTACTTGGCGGTCTTTTTATCGCCGGCTCCTGTTTCCTTGATTTTTTCCAGTGGACGTGAAATATATCTGATGTTTTTGAGGTTGTTGTCTTGGATGTTTCTCTTACCGTCCGCAATGGCGTAGGGGTTGTTCTCAAGCACGGTGGCGCCACGACAGCGCAGGGATAAGGGGAGGGAGAAGTTTCCCGCCCCCCCGTAGGCATCCAGAATGCTCATGCCATCTACATCTCCAAGCGCCTCGGAGAGCTGCTGTATCAGACGCAGGTTCAACTCCCAGTTTGACTGGAAAAACGTCTGCGCACTGACCACGTAACTCAAATCTCCGAGCATAAACCTACAACTGGTGGCTCCAACAGAGGGGCCGCTCTCCAAGACCGCACCATCAAAGCCAACGTCCAGGAAGAAATCCATGCGACCCTCATCGACATCCGCACCCTTGATGTAGGCTATTGTGTTTTCCCCGGAGAGGATGTGTATCTCCCTGATGCCCCTGACAAACCGCGCCCCACTGAGCTTTCTCAGCATAGCGTTTATGCTTGTCTTGCAGATAAAGCACTCTTGCACGGATACAACATCCCTGGAGTCTTCCTTGTAAAACCCTATTGTACCATCATCGGCCAGCTTAAACTGTGCCTTGCTCCTGTAATGCCACTGTTGACCTGCAAGGGTCGATTCTAAGGCAATATCCGTTTTTCCGATCCGCTGAAGGCAGTCTGTAACGATCTCCTCTTTGAGCGCAAGCTGACGCTCATAGGAGATATGCTGGTAGTGACAGCCTCCGCATACCGAAAACACCGGACATCGAGCCTCCACGCGGTCATCGGAGCCTTGCAGTATCTCTATCGCATCGGCAATAGAGTAGTCCCGCTTGTGCTCCCTTAACTGCGCAACGACCCTCTCACCGGGTATGGTGCCCCTGACAAAGACGACACCATTGTGCCGGCTAAGACACAAGCCCCCATACAACGGGGCCTCAGTCTCCAGCTCTACCTGTTCCATCTTCAGGACAACAGCTTCTTGATCGTGTTCTTAAGCTCCGTCATGTCGGAGGACTTTACAACATAGGCATCCGAGGCCCACACCGAAAAATCATCGCGGTAGTCGTAGGCCGTTGACATGATTATGGGCAGGTCAGGTTTCTTTTCCTTCATCCGCCGCAGCACCTCTATGCCATCCATCCCCGGCATCAGTATATCCAGTGTTACTATGCCTATGTCCTCCTTGTCAAATATCTCAAGGGCCTCTTTGCCGGAACTCGCTACATACACATCGTATTTCTCATCCTCCAGCTCCATCTTGTACAGGTCTCTAAGGTGAGGATCATCATCGACTATTAATACCTTCATTTATCTTGCCTCCTTTAGTATGAATTTAATCTTGAATATAGTCCCAACTCCTAACGTGCTCTTTACATCTATCGTTGCTCTGTGTTCTTCTATGATCTTGGAGGTTATAGCCAATCCAAGGCCGGTTCCCGTGATCCTGGTGGTGTAGAAGGGGTCGAATATCTGGCTGAGTGCCGCCTCTTCCATGCCAACCCCCGTGTCTTTGATCTCAACAATGGCCGTGTTATCCTCCCTGCGACTGCGTATGCTTATCCTGCCGCTATCCTGTATGGACTGCCAGGCGTTGGTTACTATGTTGGTAAAGGCCTCCTTCAATCTGTTGGGATTGCCGGTTATCTCAAGGGACTCGGTACTGTAATCCTCATCAAAGACGACCCTGTCCTTCACTGTTGCACCCATCTGTTGCCTGACGGAACGAAGCACGGAGTTTATGTCTATGGTTTCGTTAGACATCTTTGACTCCCTCACGAAACCCAACGCCTGTCTCAGTATGGTCTCCAGGCGTGTGACTTCTTCCACGATTATGTTTGCATAGTCCTGCAGCGGCCCGTCTAATCTCTTCTGAAGGCGTCTGGCAAAGCCGCCTATGGAGGAAAGCGGATTTCTTATCTCATGGGCAACCCGGGCCGTCATCTCTGCCATTGCCGCTATCTGCTGCATCTTGGCCAACTGCTCTCTGAGCTTCTTGCCCTGGGTCACGTTGCCGGCTATGTGGACTGCACCGGTGTACGCTCCGTAAGAGTCAACAATTGGCGAAATCGATACACTAAAGGTGTCTTTGCTACCGGCATAAAAACCCTCTATTTCGGAGACCACCGAACTCCGTCTCTGCAACATCTCATCGTAGGGACACTGCGCTATTGCGTCGTCCTGATTGTGAAACACCTCACAACACCTCCGCCCTATTACCTGCTCTTGCTCTAAGTCAAGCAATTGACATACGGCCTTGTTCACCTTGGTTATGACCATATCCAGGTCGGTTATAAAGACGCTCTCCGATATTGACTCAAAGATGTTGTGCAGCTCACTCTCTGCCACACTCACCTGTTCAAATAGCCGGGCGCTCTCTATGGATATGGCCGCATGGTCTGCAAATGTCGATATAAATCCAAGGTCATCTCCTGTTATCTGCTGTTTGTTAAACAGGTTATCGACCCACAGCACTCCGATCACCTTACCCAGGGCTATCAGCGGAATAACGGCATAGGCCTCCGTGCCAAGCCGCTCTGCGAGGATTGAGTCGGCCATCGGGTCCGTCTGCGCCGAGGTCACATTAAAGGACTTCTTGTGCACTACCGCAGCCGACAGGTAATTGCTCCCTGCATCCCCGATTGGTATATCCAGCTCCTTGCACTGTCTGTCCAGGAAGGTGTCCCGTCCTATTGTGCCCTTTTCGATCTCCTCCAGGAGTTCGACTATTGGTTTGGATTTCAGTGCGGGGTCGTCCCAGATTTGGTGTGCCTCCTGCAGGGTTGCAGGGCCTATGCCCATTGTTCCTCTGAGGCGGCCATGCTGTTCGTCGTGGAGAAACAGGATTGCCCGGTTAAAGCCAAGTCCGTCCTTAGCCGTTACCACCG
>NZ_JABXWD010000193.1 GCF_019173545.1 Candidatus Magnetobacterium casense
CCCCTTGCAGGGGGTTCTGAAGGGGGCCAGGAGCGTCCTGGAGCGACAAAGAAGCGGAGCCGCCCCTTTCTTTCTTCTATGCGAGCAATTTTGATACCCGAAAAAAACTCGAATCCGATCAGTATACCGTGAAATATAAAGAGGATACTCTAAAACCCTCCAAGCAAGGAGGCAGCCCCACGTGCTATCGCATCCAAACGTTGCGGCAGGTGCAGGGCCATCAGCACCAACAGCCCTATAAATACCCACTGTGGGACCTGGGCAATGAGCGACTCCGTCCCCTGCGTAAACGCCGGCATAGTGTCGTAAGAGAGCGTGATGCGCAACGTTGCTTCTATTATGGCATATGCAACGATTGTCATCAGCACCAGCGACACGATGACAATACCCCACGAGGGATAGGCTACCATACGCTTAAACAGCATGAATTCACCGATAAAGACGCCTGATGGCAGCACGCCTGCAAGGACAAACACCCCAACAATCAACAACCACGAACTGCCAGGCATACTGTTGAGTCCACCGCTTATCTCACTGGTGTTGATGGTGCCATATGCGCGGAGAAAATTGCCCGATGTCAGGAGCATCAGGTGTTTTGCCAGGGCGTAAGACATGGCATAGAGCATCGTGGCATACACCGCCCCACCGCCCAGCCCCATCCCCACACACAACAATCCCATGTGCTGGATGTTGCAGGAGGCCAACTTTCTTTTAAAGTTATCGACCCTCAATATGTACACCGCCCCAACAATGACCGAAAACAGGCCGAACACTAACAACAGATGCCTGAAATCAGCGATCAGTGGCGTTGCTGCAAATATCTGATAATACCGCAGTATGCCCAGAAAGGCACAACTGACCATGGCGCCGGAAAAAAACGCCGCCACCGGAGAAGGCGCCTGAACATGGACATCGGCCAACCAGGCGTGCATAGGGGCCATACCCATCTGAGTCGCATAGCCAACCAACGCAAAGGCAATGGCAACCCTGCCCCACTTGGGCGTTATCAGTGACGCCCTTGCGGCAAGCAGATCAACACTCAGACTCGCCCCGGCTATCTCCCTTGCCCCCTCAAGGATTGCCAACACCCCGACAAAGGCAAGCGCTAGACCAACGGCACATATAAAGGTGTACTTCCACACCACCTCCAGCGATTCCCTGTCGCCGTAGTGCCACACCAGCGGCGCACTTGCAAGCGTTGCCGCCATCGCAAAGACCCACATAAGGGCTATGTTTCTGCTCAGGATCACACCCGTCAGGGCGCCAAGCAACAGCAGCATAAAGATCACATAGCGGTAATTAAAATACCCCTGCTCCGTGTACTTTATAAAAGGCGCACTGCTTATGGTTGTGGCGCCAAAGAGCGTTGACAGGATCAACAGAAACAGACATCCGAGGTTGTCTGCCCCCAGAAGTGGAGCAGCAACACTACCCCTGATGCACAGATACAGCGTGACTGTCATGTGAAAGACGGCGGCAACGATCATGATGGCCTTATCCCACTTGCCCGATTTCTTGAGAAAGGACACCAGAGCCAGGACAAACTGTGCCATTATCAGGGCTAACTCTTGCACCGTATCATCTATGCAACAGGCACGACTTCATGCCGTTAAAAAATATGCCTATTATGAATACACCAGCGAGGACGTCCAGGAGCATTCCCGCCTCAACGATATAGGCCGCTCTGGATGCCGGCATCAGCGACATCAGAAAGACCCCGTTGCTCAAGACCACATAACCAATCACATGGGTGATGGGCCGTCTGCCGGAGGTCATAACAAACAGTCCGGTAAACACCGCACATATGGCCAGTCCAAGCCCCAGAGTACCCGTGACGGCGATGGCGGTAAACATCATCACGGCTGCCACAACAACGGACATGTAGCCCTCCCCTGAGGAGTCGCAATCGCTCTGGATGTCCAGTTTCCGGCTCGTGTACATTATAAAAAACGGGATGACTGCCACCTTGACGACAACGATCTCGATGGCGATGATGATCGTATGCACCAGGCCGATGTGCTTGACATACGTCAAAGAGACAAGCAGCATCAAGCAGGCCTGTATGACAAGGGCCTTTACGTATGTCTTGACAAGGTTAGCCGTTGACACGTACAACAGGGCCATGCCAAAGAGCACCAGAGGCAGAGTATCCGCCAACTTACCCGCCACCATGCACAACCTCCACCCTGTCAGGACTACAGAGATTTTTATTTGTTATATTGGGCATATTCGCCTTCTTGCCTTCTTTCTGGATAAAACCGTAAGGTCTTTTCAACAATAAGATAATATTATCACAACAAACAGTGATAGATCAATTGTTGGAAACCAACGTCTGTTATTATGACTTGACTATACTTGCAGTTGTGGCTACAATAATTATATGGTATTTGAATGGGATGAACTAAAGCGTCTTACCGTCATGAAGGCACGGAATTTGGATTTTGCTGACGCTACGACACTATTTGACGGACGATACCTGCACACTGTTGCCTCACCACGAGGCACAGAGGAGAGATGGCTTAGTATAGGCGAGTTAGGTGGTCTGATTATTACCGTAGTTTGGACGTGGCGCGATGACGCCATCAGGATTATAACTATGAGGAGGGCAAGATATGAAGAAAAAAGAGCATATAGTAAGATATACAACTGAAGAACTTGCCGAGATGTGTAAAAACGGCTATAGTCGTACAGATTGGGCAAAGGTTGAGGCCATGACTGAGGAGGAACTGGAGGCAAGCATTGCTGCTGATCCGGATGATATTCATGAGCAAGTTGACTGGAGTCAAGCCTTTGCCGGTTTGCCTCCCCGCAAGAAGCAAATCAATATCCTCATCGATGCAGATGTCCTTGACTGGTTCCGCAGCAAGGGGAGCGGATACCAATCCTACATCAACAGCGTGTTACGGGCATTTGTGGCGTCAAAGACACAAGAAGAGTCTCAGAGCGACCCCAGATAATACAGCGTATAGCACGTTTCGATTGGATTAAATACAAGGGTAGTCCTGCTGAGATAGTTATATTCGATATTTTGACCTTTGCTTAGTGAGATATAAGTCTAAAGTCACAACTACTTGTGCAGGACTACCAGAAGCGGAGCCACCCCTTTCTTTCTTGTGCTACAAGGTTGTATCTTTCGTGCATGACTGCGTTTCTCTGTATCCTTTAACCGTACTACTTGTTTACGAATGTTATATTTAAACGTTTCAGGTAACTTTCAAGTTTCTCTGTCCAGAGCTTAATGCCTTCGACGTTCTTATCCACGGCAAACTGCTCGATGTTTTTTCCAACCTCCGAGATGAAATCAAATCCATAGCTGCGCCCGGAACCCTTCAGTGAGTGACCCGTTTGCCTGAGCTGTTCATAATCGGTTGCGGCCATTGCTTTGCCCAGTGTGTCAATGTAACCTTTTATTGTATTGAGATAGTCCGGGATCAGGTCCTCCAGGCTACCGTCTATCTCGACAGCAATGCCATCACCCGTGCTATTGTCGGTTGAAGGTACTTCACGTGTTTCTTCCGGCATATCCATAGTAAACCTATTGATGGCATCTATTAGAATCTTTTTCTTTGTGGGCTTTGTGATAAAATCGTTAGCTCCAATATCAAACGCCTTTTTCCTGTGTTCTTCCTGGGAGTGGGCTGTCAGCATTATTATCGTTGTCTCTTTCCTGGAGTTTTCCTTCTCCCATTTCCTTATTTGCTCCACGGCAGTCCAGCCGTCCATGACGGGCATCTCCACGTCCATAAAGACAATGTCATATGTCTTTGCCTTAAACATCTCAACCCCAATACTCCCGTTTCTTGCCACATCTGCTTCATACTTGGTATCCTTCAGAAACAACAGAGCGAGTTTAATGTTTTCCTCGTTATCCTCAACAATGAGAATCTTGCGGTGCGTAGTAGTGTCCCTGACCTCTTTCTCCACGGCTGTTTCCTCATCCAGCCTGCACTCATAGCTTAACTCAAACATCATCGTAAAATAAAAAATACTACCCTTACCGACAATGCTCTCAACCCATATATTGCCATGGTGCATCTCCACGATCTCTCTTGTGATCGACAGCCCCAACCCCGTTCCCCCAAACTTGCGGGTCGTTGAGGAGTCGGCCTGTGCAAATGGCACAAAGATGCTATCCAGCTTGGCCTTAGGGATACCGATCCCCGTATCCATGACGGAGAATTTCAGGGTCACCTCATCACCCGTCTTGCCCTCTACGACAACGGCACATGTGATCTCTCCCTCGTCCGTGAACTTTATAGCGTTGCCAATGAGATTGATTAACACCTGGTGCAATTTCGTCGGGTCCCCTATGACAAGATCGGGGAGATCGGGGGCCTTTTTGACACTCAGTAACAGGTGTTTCTTATCGGCGGTTGTCTTCATAACGTCTATGACCTTGTCTATCATCTTGTGCAGGTCAAAACACATCCGCTCCATCACCAATTTGCCAGCGTCAATCTTTGAGAAATCAAGGACGTCATTGATAATCCGCAGCAGGTTTTCTCCCGCATAAATAATAGAATCCACGTGACCCAGCACCTCAGGAGAAAGTGACATATGCCTCAGCAAATCCGCCCTGCCAATGATTGAGTTTAACGGGGTACGTATCTCATGACTCATGCATGCAAGGAAGCCGGCCCGTGTAGCCGCCGCTGCCTGCGCCCTCTCCATTGCCTTTGTCTGCTGAGAGAGGTCGGTCATAAAACCGATAAATACCCTCATGCCATCTATGTCCTTCTCTATGACCGACAAGTACGTTGGCAATATCCCGCCATCGGCATCCTTTGCATCGACAACCCGTCCCTCGTTGAGCACCATCCCCAACCGGTCCTTGTTGAGGTACTCCCTAAGATAAGAGTCATGATTTACAACGTCATCCGAGTTAGACATCAGGATCGTGATGTTTCTTCCTATCAGACTGCCCGGAGGATACTTTAGCAACCTGTGCGCCCACCTGTTGGCATACAGTATCTGCCCCACGTAATTGCCAAAACCCGCTATTGAAATAATGATGCTGTGGAGATTATAGAAGTCCCACAGGTATCGGTTTACCTTCTTGATCATCTGCTGAAATTCAGCATCTAAGACATTTCCGTCACTTGCCACTGGTGTCATCCTTCCTTTTACGCATCCGTTTGACCTTTCCGCTGGCCTTGATTACGGTTGCATCGCCGGCGATATTGCCATCCTTCCACACCCCTGTTATCACGGTGCCATCTTTGCGGGTCAAAGTTCCCGGGCCGTTTGCCTTGTCAGCCCTGAATCCGCCGACAAATTTATCCCCCTTACGAAGCTCATACGTCCCCTCGCCATCCCGCTTGCCATCCTTCCATTGTCCGACGTACTTGTCGCCATTTTCAAAAACGGCAGTCCCAGTACCATTGACACAATCCCCCTCGATACATTGCCCAAAGGCAACAGCAGATGATAGCATAATCGCCATCAGCATAACACACAATTGTAATCTCATAACACCACTCCTTAATTTTGCTACTGTCTGTATTGTAATTCAAAAACAAAGCTGATGTAAAGAAATTTTATTGTGTTTTATAGTATAATATGCGTGTACGGGAATTAGGAATGAAACACAATAAAGAAATCCTCGTTGTCGAGGACAGCATGGTGCAACGGGAGCTCTTACGACGCAGCCTGATCAGGGCCGGTTATGAGGTGATCGCCGCCAGGAACGGGGCCGAGGGACTGAAGCTGACCAGAAGTCAGATGCCGTCACTGATAATCAGCGACATTGCCATGCCGGAGATGGATGGCTATGAGATGTGTTTCAGGATTAAAACCGATGAGTTGCTCAAACACATACCGGTGATCCTACTGACAGCACTGTCGGATACGAAGGAGATCATCCGCGGCCTGCAATCTGAGGCCGACTACTATATCACCAAGCCCTATGACGAGGTCTACGTCCTGCAGAGTATCGAGGCCATCCTCAACAACGCCCCAAGTGCCGTCGATGACGCCAAATCCCAAGACAAGCTCGAAATCAACCTCATGGGCGAGGTCTACGAAATAAAATCCAAACCCAGGCACATCCTCAACCTCCTGCTGTCAACCTACGAAAATGCCGTCCGCAAAAACCGCGAACTCCTCAAGGCCCAGATCGAACTGGAGACCCTCAACGAAGAGCTCGAAGACAAGGTCAGACAACGCACCAAAGAACTGAGACACTCCGAGGAGAGCTACAGGGTGTTGTTTGAAAACACCTTCAGTGGCTTTTACCGCTTTGACACCGAAGGCAGATTGCTCTCAATGAACCCCGCATTTATCTCCATGCTCGGATTTGGCAACCAGGAAGAACTGCTCTCCGTCAGCCCGGACCTGCCGTCACTGTACATCAGGATGGCAGATTATGAGAAGTTTGTCGGTACATTGGCAGGGCAGAGTTCTACAAAAGACCCCGGCAGCCGTCTGAGAAAAAAAGACGGCAGCGAACTCATTATAGAACAAAATATACGCATCGTAAAAGACGACGATGGCAAACCCCAGTACTACGAGGGCTTTGTCAACGACATAACCGAGTGTAAGCAGGCCGAAGAGCAACTTATAAAACTCTCAAGCGCCATAGTGCAAAGCCCCATTGCCGTAGTAATCACTGACCTCAAAGGCAGGATCGAGTTTGTCAATCCCACGTTTGTCACAATTACCGGTTATAAACGGGATGAGGTCATAGGGAAAACCCCAAAGATAT
>NZ_JABXWD010000194.1 GCF_019173545.1 Candidatus Magnetobacterium casense
GGTTTATCTTGTGGGACAGACGAACCACCCTGGCGCCTGTGGTACGCACCACCAGGGAACTTGAGGCCCGGGCAGAGAAAGCTGAAAAACTGGAACTCGCAATTAAAGAGAAAGCTGAGAATGACCCTGAACTGAAAGAGGCATTAAGACACGTCGGGTTGCTGTAGGCGTTCCTACGGCTTTGCTTGCGCTGTCCAATTTTTTGCTATTGTAGCGTAAAGTCCGGCAACAAGGACATCTCTGCCGCACACCGGCAGTGTAACTTTATTTCAGAGGAGTCTCTTGCTGATCAGTTCGTCCTTGAAGTAGGCATAGTAAATTGGTGCGGCTACTACCCCTGAGATGCCAAAGGCTGACTCCATTATGATCATTGCCAGTAACATCTCCCACGCCTTGGACTTTATCTGAGTGCCTATGATCTTGGCATTTAAAAAGTACTCCAGCTTATGTATTACCACCAGAAAGACCAGGGAAGAAACGGCTACATTAAACGAATGATTTAAACTCACAATGATGATCACCGTATTGGAGATCAGATTGCCCGCCACAGGCAACAGACCGGCAAAAAAAGTAACTGCTATCAACGTCTTGATCAGGTTCAGATGAACGCCAAACAGCGGCAATACCACGGTCAGATACAGCGCCGCAAAGACCGTATTAATGGCCGATATACGCACCTGTGCAAACACTATGCGGTGAAAGGATTGACCCAATCGCACGACATTGCCAAGCATAGCCTGCCCCAAAGGGCCATAATGACGCGTTTCGATAGCCTCATCCAGGGCTATCAGCGCACCCATGACCATTCCAATGAGGATATGGGCAGTGGTTCGCAGGGCCTCCTGACCGGCCAATTGCAGATAGCTTGCATGGTCACGTAACCATGTGGCGATTGCCCCCTTAAGTTCCGCCGTATCGGACGGCAAAAGATGCACGATCCATACCGGAAACGAGTTCAGGGAATCCTCGATAATGTCGGCCATCTTCTGGAGTAACACCGGTAAGTTACCTATGCTGCCACGAAAAAAACTGACCGTTCCTACCGTCATCAAACACACCACGAGTACGATTATAGAGGCAAGCAACGTAACGATTATTATCTTTGAGCCATGACCGCTGATCCCCCTGACCCTGATCTTCTTTGAGAGTGTGTGGATAAGCTCAAACACCAAAAGGCCGCTCAACAACGCTGACAGTAAGTGTAATCTCACGATCAACACAAGTGACACCGTTGCAATCCCCCATGCAACAAAATCATAGGTCGATATTACAGGTTTGTCGGTTAATTTGTGCATAACAATGGTGATTTTAACATAAGTGACACATGTTTAAAAAGCAGAAGAATGCTTGCTGTAAAAAATCCTGTGATGCTATATATATAGAACGTTTCAAAGAAAAACAGAAAGGGGCTGAACCGCCCCGTTCTTCTTTTTAACCACCCATGAGGACCTTTAATATTCTTTTGTCCAGGAGACGCACATTTGCAGACATGTTTTTTGCAATTGCACGCATGACCTTGACCATTACCGTCGGGGATAAGACCTCAAGTTCGCTAAAGACATCGGCCTTCAAAAGAAACAGATGACTGTCCTGTACCGCTACCGCCTCGGCAGAGTGCTTCTTTCGGTTCTCTATTACGGATAACTCTCCAAAGAATTGCCCCTCCTCTATTGTGGCAAAGCGGTTCTCCCAGCCGTGAGACGTATGCCTGACCTCATCGCTCTGGATGTTGCGCAACATTATCAGCATTTTCGTTTTTGTATCGAGTTGCAACTTGCGTTTTATCTCTACCTTACCCGAACTCACCATGTATATGCCACTGGTTGGGTCGCCTTCCTTAAACACAAACCCTCCCTTGGTATACTTTCTATCCTCGATGTAAGAGGCCAGCTTACCTACCTCCTCTGCATCAAGCCCTTCCAAAAGGCTCTGCTTGACTAATTCATCAACAAGGGCCATAGTCTGTCCACCACCTCTTTATTTTGTATTTTATAAAAAAACATGCCAAAGACACAGAAACTTACCGGTCTAAAATCCTATCAGCAGCTTCAACAACTGTCTGTCAAGGTAACGAACCGTCTTTGAGGCAACCCTTGCCATCGTGCGGAATATCTTTAGCATCATCAACGGGTTTTTGGCCTCTATGTCGTAAAAGTGATTGGCCCTTATGAGGTACAACTCGCAGTCATCTACGGCATCGGCATCGGCTCCATGATGCTTCTTGCCCTCAACTACGGACAATTCCCCAAAATACTGACCCTCTATCAGCGAAGAAAATACCTGTCGCCACCCATAGGGCGTCTTGCGTATTTCACAGCAGTTCTGCATATTTCTGACCGTTATGAGCATCTTCGTTTTTAGATCGATGGGAAGCTTCTTGGTTATCTCCACCTCGCCGCTCTTTATGAGAAATATGCCTCTGGTAGGTTCCATTTCCCTTATTATAGGGGCGCCCTTTTCATAGTCTATAGGCTCTACCAGATCGACTAACGTTGCCAACTCCTCGTCGCTGAGACCTTCAAACAGTATCTGTTTCTTTAACTCCTCAAATACACTCATCTGCTACCGGCATCCTTAAAGCTCCATTATTTATAATCAAACACTCCAACATTGAGTAGTGTAATTCATTTGTTTGAAATTTGTCAAATCATTAAAAATTTTTTTATTTCCGTGAGTGTTCTCACAGCTTCCAGCATACGCCACTCTTGTCAATAGCCTCAGTGTCCGTCTCCCCTTTTTGCACACATGACTTGGAAAACATGCCAAATATACTGTTTTTGCCCGTCTCGACCCACGGCTGATTAAACGGATTGACCCCAAAGAGAAAGCCCAACACTGTCGTAGATATCTCAAAAAACATAAACAACTGCCCGATGTGATAGGCATCCAACTGTGATATATTTATGGTCATGTTTGGCTTGGCCGAGCCGGAGAGGACACACTTTGTGGAGTTGGCAGCAGCCCTGATTAACTCGTTGAGGGTGCGACCGGAGAGGTTGGCAAAGCCATCTATCTTCGTAAATACGTCGGGGATACGCTCATCCTGTCCGTAGTCGTCGATGTTGATGAAGATGACGACCTTGTCCTCGGGGCCTTCCATCCAGAGCTGCAACTGCGAGTGTTGATCGGTCGTGCCCACCGATGGATAAGGCGTTATACCGAAACCGAGCTTGCCCAGACTCTCCGCCCACAGTTGGCAAAACCACTCCGACAGATGCTTCAGGCCATCGGCATAGGGCATCATCACGTTTATGTTGCGCTTTTCTTCGGTGCTCATCAAAAAAAGCAGTGTCGCAAACAGATAGGCCGGATTCTCCCACAGCTCCTTGTTGTTGCACCTGTGGACAATGTCCCTTGCACCCCTGAGTAACTCGTCCGAGTCAATGCCGGCCACCTCAGACATCAGCAGGCCTGCCGCACTCAATACCGAATAGCGCCCCACGATATCCGAGGGTATGTACAAAAACGGCAGCCTGTTTGAGATGATCACATCCCGCATGATGCCCGTGTTGGGATTTGTCGTGATGATAAACCGGTCGGCAACGTCATCGCCGAGCACCTTCTGCAGGCGATGCCACATGACCATGAACGAGGCAATGGTCTCAGCCGTGTTGCCAGACTTTGTCACCACGTTTACCGTAGTTCTGGCCGGATCGATTATCGACAGCACGGCGTGCAGGGTGCGAGGGTCGATATTGTCATAGATAAATATACACGGGCGGCTGACATAGTTGTGAAACGGCTTCAGCGCCTCAAGTATCGCCTTTGGTCCCATGGCAGAACCACCGATCCCCAACAGGAGAAAATAATCCGAAGATTCCTTTATTTGTGCAGCCATTGTCTTTATTTCGTCTGTTTTCTGATTGGCCAAATCCAAAAAGGCCAGCTCCTTCCACTTCCTTTCTTGTATCTGCTTATGGGCGTCAAGGACGTTCTCACGCAGTCTCTCTATCTGTGTCAAGGAAAGTCCCTTCTCTCCTATCACCTCTTCCATCATGTTACCAAAGTGAAGCTCAAGCATTTTTCTTCCCCCTTTGCCGCATTCTATCTGCATATTTGCATTTGTTATTTATCTCTGTCATAAAAACACCTTGTAAAATTATATTATATATTGTAGTTTAGTAAATAACAATTATGCTCATAAGATTTATTTTTATTGAGAGCTTGAAGCTGATAAAAAACAACATTACCGTGATTACTCCCTCGGTTGTGGTATCGTTGATGTCGCTGATAATATCAAGTCTCACGCTGGGAGGTTCCGTAGACCTGTCGGGGGCAAAGACCCCTGAGGCGATGTTTTTGTTGCTCAAGGACATCTTTGGCACACTTATGATGCTCAGTGTGGTCAGTTACTTTCTCCAGGCGCTTGCCCACGGGGTCACCATTGTCATGGTCAGGGAGGCCATCTTTGGCAGGCAGATATCGGTGGACAGGGCTTTGCTCTTTACGCTGATGCGGATGGACGCCCTCCTGGTTGTGATCATTGTTGCCGGATTACTGATGTTTTTCGGTGTATTTCTGTTTTTAATCCCGTCGATTCTGGTTGGCTACTTTTTCATGTTTACTTTTACCATAGTACTAAACGAGGACATCTCCGGCAGGGAGGCGATGAAGCGGAGTTTTCACATGGTCAGGGGCAATATCTTCAATTCTCTGATGTTGTTTGCACACCTGAGTATGCTGACCATAACGGTGACCATAGTTACGATGGCCGTTGGGGAGCTCGGTAAGGCAGGCGTGGTGATGTCAACGCTCGTGACGGGGACGTACATGTCCTTTGTGGCGGCAAGTATAACGAGACTCTACATAGAAATAAGGAGGGTTGAACTAAACACATGATAGACTCCCACTGCCATCTTGAGATGCGACAGTTTGACAACGACCGGGAGGCCGTTATCCAAAGGGCGAGGGACTGCGGCATTGAGGCGATGATGACAATTGGCGCCGACGTTGACAGCTCAACGGCTGCCATAGGACTGGCAAATGCCTATCCCTTTATCTACGCCACGGTGGGGATTCATCCACACAACGCCTCTGCGTTTGTGGGGCCGGCAACATATGAGCAACTCAAGGGCTTGTGTGCCGATACAAGGGTCGTTGCCGTGGGCGAAACGGGGCTGGACTACCATTACGACCACTCTCCGCGGCACGTGCAGAGGGACGTCTTTGTGCGACACATGGAGTTGGCGCAGGAGGTTTCCCTCCCCCTGGTGATCCACAGCAGGGAGGCAAACCAGGACACGCTTGAACTCATCAGAGACAATGGCGTACACAATGCCGTGCTGCACTGTTTCTCCGGGGATATGCAAATGGCGGAGGTCTTGGTTGCGCAGGGGTTGTACATATCGTTTTCGGGTGTGGTAACATTCAAAAAGGCGGAAGAACTCAGGGACGTCGCCAGGATGGTACCCGATGACCTGCTGCTTATTGAGACCGATGCCCCCTACCTTGCCCCCCAACCCTACAGGGGCAAACGCAACGAGCCGTCGTATCTGAGGTACACGGCGGAGGTCATTGCGCAGGTGCGTGGCATATCGACACAGGACGTTGCACGCATAACCTCCAACAACGCCAAGAGGCTATTTGGCGTGGGCAAGGTCGCATCATCGGGGACGATAACCTACAAGATACGCGATTGTCTCTACATAAACCTGACAAATCGTTGCACGAACGAGTGTGTCTTCTGCATCCGTTACAAGAAGGACTTCGTAAAGGGTCACAACATGCGTCTGTCACGGGAGCCGGAGGTGGACGAAATCGTTGCGGCCATAGGCGATCCCACTGCGTACAGGGAGATTGTCTTTTGCGGTTACGGTGAGCCTCTGATCAGGGCTGATGTGGTCAAGGGTGTTGCCGCATACGTCAAGGCAAGGGGTGGCATGGTCAGGGTCAACACCAACGGCCATGGCAATCTCATCAACGACCAGGATGTGTTACCACAACTATCAGGGCTTGTCGATCACATCAGCGTGAGTCTCAACGCCCAGGATGCAAAAACGTATGAACAGTTGTGCAAGCCGTTACTTGAGGGGGCCTACGAGGGATTGTTGGGGTTTGTCAGACAGGCACGGCGGTACATTCCGGTTATCACGCTGACGGTGGTTGAGATGCCCGGCGTGGATGTTGCGGCGTGTCAGGCCATAGCAAGAGACCTCGGTGTCAACTTCAGGGTCAGGAACCTCGACGTCGTGGGGTAAAGAAAACGGCAAAAATAAAGAAAGGGGCGGTTTGTGGCAGGGGTGCCTCACCCCCTCCGCCCCCCTTCAGAACCCCCCGCAAGGGGACCAGTCCCCCACTGAGCCGGGGGTCGCTGACCCCTTGACCCCGTAAAAATGTCACGTACAAGGATGTCTATATGAGATTTTTAAAATGGTTCCATAGAAAATGATAACCGGCTTTTCCATAATAATTGCATATTTGAGTTACCGCTTCTTCCTCACCTTTTTCAAGTAGCGTCTGAACCATCCTTGTAATAACACTCTCTTGTCCATATGGAGCGGGTACAAGAGTTTTGAGAAGTTCAATAAAGATATCACTAACCTCTTTGGGATATCTTTCGATATATCTTGAAAGAGTATCCTCTTTAAATTTCATGGTAAACAGTTTTTCACCCTGGTGACAATCCTTCTGTCTTACTTCTGATGATATCAGATAAGGGTGTCATTTTAAATTGCCTGC
>NZ_JABXWD010000195.1 GCF_019173545.1 Candidatus Magnetobacterium casense
TCGCAAAAGGACACCGACTCACTGCCCCCCTATGACCTGCTTGACCCCGTCCTTGCCGCATACGTGGAAAAGGAGATGAGTTACGAAGAGATCATCGCACTTGGCAACGACGAAACAACCACAAGAAACGTCCTGAAAATGGTGGACAACAGCGAGTACAAACGCCGGCAATCCCCACCTGGGATCAAGATAACCAGCAGGGCCTTTGGTAAGGACAGACGTTTCCCTATCACAAACGGCTACAAGGGCTACTAACCATGAAAAACTACAGGGCATACAGTTTGATATTGCTCGTCGTATTGATGCCCCTGATGCTGTCATGCACGGACATTGCCCAAGGGGGCAAGATAACCCCGGAGGTCAAAAAAGAACCGGGCATCTCTAATCTGCCACCGAAAAAACCTGTGCATATAAAGCTGAAACGCAACTTTAAGGGCGAGTACAGTTGGGACCTCACAGGGGACAACCTAAAGGAAATACTCAAACTCAATGCTGAGTTGCAAAAGGAATTCTCCGGCCACTGAGGAGCAGGGGTAGCACCACAATCAATCGTAGTTGTGAGGATTTAAGCCACTTTTATCCCTTAGCAATATGGCATTGTTACTGTGCGTGAGTAACGCAACCACGTTTGAACGGAGTGCTACCTTTCTTATGCACCCACCGGTTCAGGGCTAATTTGTTCTCCGTGGCCATTGCCCCTCCCACCCTCCCATAAAGGGAGGGGGATTGCGCTAGTGTCTCATAAATTTCCCTCCCCTTGTGGGAGGGATAAAAGGGAGGGGGGCATTCTGAAAAGCAGCATACAATCTTAATCTTCAGTCAGAACAAAATTACCCTGCCCACCGGTTAATTCCGATATCTTTTTTATTTCGTTCTCTGCTACAATTGTGCAATGGTTGACTTTTATAAAAATCTTAATGTATCAGGAGGAGCTAATAATGAAAATTAGTTTGAAACTGTGTTTGGGGTTTGGATTTGTTCTTTTGCTGTTGCTAATTGTGGGGGCAGTGGGGTATCTGGGGATGTCTTCGGTGGGTAATGCCGTAGATGCTATGTTGAACACCGATGCAGAGCTTGAGAAGAGTTCCATAAGGTTAAAGACAAACGTCTTAAATCTACGGAGACAAGAAAAAGATATATTTATAAACATAGCGTCTCCGGAGAAGAGAGAGGGGTATCTGAAGAAATGGAATGACCTCAAGGGTAAGGCCCTGGATAAGATTAACGCATTAGAAAAAGTAGCAACAGTAGCCAATGACAGGGAACGTATCGCATCCATGAAGGCTGATCTTGCCACCTACTATACCGGCTTTAACAAGGTCTATGCCATGATCAGCGATGGCAGTGTAAAGACAACACAGGAGGCCAACGCTGCAATTGGCCAATACAAAGACGCAATCCATAAACTGGAGAGTCTATCGGATGAACTCTCTGAGGAAGCGGACCAGCGAATGCAGGATGCGGATGGAAAGATCAGCACAATCAAAGAACGGGCGCAACGCACCATATTGATAGTCGCCTTAATAGCCCTGCTTGCGGTTGTTGTGTCTAGCTGCCTGCTTGTACGTAGCGTTACCCGCCCCCTTGCGATGATGATGGATGTTACCGGGGCCATTGCCGGAGGGGACCTCACCGTCAGCATAGATGCTACCGGCAAGGACGAGATCGGTCAGTTGATGGCCGCAATACAGACGATGGTCGAAAAGTTAAAGTCCGTTGTAAGCGAGGTCAGCACGGCCATTGATGGTGTGGCAGAGGGCAGCAGTGAAATATCATCCGGAACGCAGCAGTTGTCGGATGCCGCCACACAGCAGGCTGCATCGGTGCAGGAGGCGTCGTCCTCCATGGAGCAGATGACATCCAATATCAGACAGAGCGCCGACAACGCCCAACAGACCGAACGTATAGCGGTCAAGGCCGCCAATGACGCCAAAGAGGGCGGTGCTGCGGTTGCGGAGGCAATACATGCAATGAAGCAGATAGCCGAAAAGATATCCATCATTGACGAGATCGCACGTCAGACGAACCTCCTGGCGCTCAATGCGGCCATAGAGGCAGCCCGTGCCGGGGAGCATGGCAAGGGGTTTGCCGTGGTTGCCTCCGAGGTCAGGAAGTTGGCCGAAAGGAGTCAGAAGGCCGCTGGAGAGATCAGCGAACTATCGGTGGGAAGCGTCCAGACGGCAGAGAAGGCTGGCAGTATGCTTCAGAGCCTTGTGCCCGATATCCAGAGGACATCGGAGCTGGTACAGGAGGTCAGCGCAGCCAGCAATGAGCAAAGCCTCGGTGCCGGTCAGATCAATCAGGCCATCCAGCACCTGGACCAGACGATCCAGCAAAATGCCGCCGCCTCGGAGGAGATAGCCTCCACGTCTCAGACCCTGACTGCACACGCTGAAGCGCTCAGGGCAGCGATGAGCTTCTTCCACACGGGGGAGAGGTCGCACAGTCGCCCACAGACAAGGGCAAGACACCACGTGCCTGTGATCACCCCTGAGAGGAAGCCGATCGTCAAAAAAGCCCCGGTTAGGCAAATTACCACCACGGCACGCCCCGCCGCCGCCAAGGCCGCTCCCGTTACAAACTTTGACTTCTCTAACGCCAGGAGCAAGCACCTCCTGTGGAAGACCAGACTCAGGGACTTCCTCGATGGCAAGGAGAGTCTGACCGAGTCTCAGGCCGTCTCACACAAGGACTGCGACTTGGGCAAGTGGCTGTACTCCAAGGGACTCAATAGCTTTGGTCACCTGGATGAGATGATCACCCTCGAAACAATCCACGAAAACCTACACACGCTCGTAAAGGAAATCGTAAGACTAAAGCACTCAGGCAATACATCAGGCGCCGAGGAAAAGTACGAAAAAATAGGCCCAATGAGCAAAGAAATCATCGGTCTGCTGACAAAGATAGAAAAAAAGGTCGCATAAGCAAGACAGGTTCGGCAGCCGTGGGCGAGGAGAAGGAGGCGGTGTCGCCTGATTTCCCGCCCCCTTTGACCTGTTATATCTTTTTCATTAAATACTATGCAATGTACTATGGACAGAACATAGCCTTGCACATTAGACATGGCGGACAATCCGGGACAATACACGGGATGTCACACATCTTGCAAAATACACCCTGAGCGGTAACAACAACGTCGCTGCCAAACGTTGCCTGACTTGAATATGTCCCGGATGCCCCGGAGATGGAAACCTCTGCTGTAAATCCTGGTGTTTTCACTTTAATTCACCTCTTATCTTAGATTTGTGGGGTACGGTAAAACCACCCCCCTATGCTCCACCCGTGAATCACGAGTAAGACAACCTACATACCTCTAGTTTCATAATACTGAGTAACCTTGTTTGCCAGAAAGGGATACTTGTCGCTGACATCTACCCTGACATAGTACTTTTCCTTATAACCGTCTCTCTTGTGGGTAAATGTAAAGATAACGTTTAATTGCTCGCGCACCGGACTTAACCTCGATGGTAGCACCGATATCTCTTCAAGTATGCTCTCCTGGCTCCTGTCGTATAGCAACCTGTATATACCGTCGTAGCGTACAGCCAGGTAATTGAGGGCACGGTGCTCGTCCATTTCGCCGATGTTATCGGTCATTTGCATGATCTTGTTGCTGATCATATCGGTAGCCAATCTGTCGAAGTCCTCTTGATTTGCAGCCTCTTTCCTGGGTGGTATGCCCTTGATAAACGACGGTAGATCGAAATAGTACATGCAGTCTACGGCAACCACGGGGACCGTCAGTGCGTTGCACGCCTGTGCAGGGGCTATGGGGCCCTTTGAGCCTATAATCACGTTACAGTTCTTTCCCTTGCTGATTTGTGGCGAGATGCACTCTATCAGGTCATCCAGTACCGATACATCAGATGGGATGAGTATGTATGTATCTACCCCCTCAATCTGCATCACCCAACAGACCTCACCTGACAGGTGCGGGTGTTGTCTTAGCACGTGGTACCTGATATCTTCCCTGGTCAAAATACCGGTGTCTATTCTGGTAGCAAGGTAATCAAACTCGCGCTCTATGCCCGGGTTGGGGAAACGCATGTCAATGCTCCCTATTGCATAAATGGGGTTCTTTCTGCATACGCCCGGGTCACATGTGCCTGAACCATTGCCTTGTTGAACCGCTTCGACACTCCGTGCGCCTCCAAAAAACTGATGTGCTGATGACATCGTATGAGTCCATCCCTGACTTTGTTGATTATCCATGCCTGTCCCACGGTGTAAATGAGACCCAGTTGTTGAGTGTCTCCGCCCGCTTCTGGCAACCACCGCAGGGCTTAATCCCAAACGTGGACGTCACAGTCTTGATGACGTCGCCCAAGCCTACTTCCTCTGAGATAAACCCGGGAACCTTTATCCTTATCGGCTGATGCCTGCCTCCCGTGGTCTTGCTATCGTCTCTGCTATCATCTGACATATGCTGTGCACCTCCGCCGTTATTGATTACGCACCCCTGTTTTCGTAGTACTCGCTGAGTTCGCCTATAATGAAGGGATACTTATCGTTGACGTCTACCCTTATATAGTGCTTTTCCCTGTAGCCATCAGACTTGTTGTAAAAGGCAAATATTACGTTTAAAATCTTGCGCGCTGAACTCAACCTCGACGGCTTTACATCGATACCCTCCAGTAAATATCCACCGTCCTGACCACTACCACACTTCCTGGAGATGAGTGCATACATCTTGTCACAACGCACTGCCAGGTAATTAACGGCACGGTGTGCATCCATCTCGCCGGTATTGTCAGCCATTGCCATGATTTTGTTAATCGTATCTCTTGCCGCCTTGTCGGAAAACCTCTTAAGCTCAAACTGATACATGTTGCTTACGGCCACAATCGGGAGAGCCAGCCCGTTACACATCTCCGGGGGAGCAACAGGCCCCTTCAAGCCTATTACAACGTCAATGTCCATCTCTGCCCTATCGTCAGTGGGGGCAATGCAGTCCACCAGCATGTCAAGGTATAACGGATCGGATGGGACGAGGATGTAGGTATCGATCCCTTCAATCTGCAACACCCAGCACACCTCCCTGGCAAGGTGACGGTTGGCCTTTAACACATTGTATCTTACTTCTTTTGCCGTCACACCGTTTGCACCTTGTGCCGCTGCAACCTGATTAAACTCCTTCTCTACCCCCAGGTTAGGAAACCGCACGTCCACACTGCCCAGGGCAAAGATAAACTTCCACTGCTGCAGACCGCTGTCCCCCCCCTGCGGCGCAGCAGACGTCCCCGGGGCTAATTGTTGTGCAGGGAACGCCCTGGTTGCGCCTAAGGCCTCCGTTTGTAATGCCCCTGCCAAAGCGCTTTCCTGTGCCACCCTGACATCCTCTGCTAATCCTTCACTCTGAAGTTCTGCTGACATAGTCCAATTCCTCCTGTTATTGATTGATTTGTTGTGAATCGTTTTTAGTGTATTCCATGCCGCCTCAACGTCAAGGCGTGGCGGGGTGATCGTCCTCCTGCGTGGTGAGGCTGTCAATAAGGCGTTTTTTATCTCCGCTGCACCGACACCCGGAAACTCAGACATCAACAGTGCAATTGCCCCCGTCACAAAGGCGGCGGCAAAGCTCGTCCCACTTAACGTAGCATACCCCTCCGTCCCTGAGGTGCTGGTTATCCCAACCCCCGGCGCCATTAACCCGTATCTCCCGATGGAAGGGCTGATGTTTGACCCTCCGCTGATACGACCATCCTCATCACATGCGGCAACCGGTATCACGCATGAATTATTGATCAGGGGCGAGGCAATCATTGCCCCCCGATTGCCCGCTGCCACAACGACGATTGCCCCTGCCCTGCCTTGACACTTTCGAGGGCATCTTTATTGTCATATAGCCATTGTTCCGATGATGGGATGTCCACAGTGCATATGCCCGCAGCGTCTGAGCTGGCATTGTCTGTCTTCGCCGATACAATTACCTTCTCCATACATATTATAATAATACGTTTCATTGCTTATTTGCAAGGCAACGCTTGAGTTTCCAGATGACTTGGGCCTGACACGAACACCATACACATGCAACAATCGGAATGTGAAGTATTATTCACAGTTCTGTGAACAAAACTTCTCTGGATTTTTATAAATTCAATGGAATAGTATAGATAATTACCCGAAAAAAGTGAGACTTATCCAAACAGGAGGCAAAGACAGTGATATCACCATTGACACTGATAAATATCGAGTCATTGATGACAAAGACACAGGGGAGCGCCGATGTAACCGTTGGTATAATCGATGGCCCCGTGGAGGTTACCCACCCGGACTTTGGAGGCGTAAGGATTAGGTCGCTGTCAGCGGGCAACTCGGGTTTGTGCAGGATTACGGACAGTGTTGCGTGCATGCACGGGACGTTTGTGGCCGGAATAATCTGTGCCCGTCGTGGCAGTGTGGCGCCGGGAATCTGTCCTGGATGCGATGTTGTTGTCAGGCCGATATTCAGAGAGGAGTCGCCTGGTTACAGCGGCATTGTCTCCAGCACGCCCGATGAGTTGGCAGTGGCGATTATCGATACCGTCAATGCTGGTGCCAGGGTCATCAACCTCAGTGTGGGTCTGACCGGAGTGGCCCTCAACGTGCATCGCAGTCTGCAAGAGGCCATGGACTATGCCGGCAGGGCAGGGGCAATCGTCGTTGTGGCAGCGGGC
>NZ_JABXWD010000196.1 GCF_019173545.1 Candidatus Magnetobacterium casense
GACCGTCCAGGCTGTCCTTGATCCTGTTGGCGTCCTGCTCGGAGGTGATGTAGAACTTACTACCATCGGGCAGTCTTTCGATAATCGTGTTGCCGTCATACTTGAACAGACGAGAGAGAAAGGTCGGTTTTTCGCCGCCATCAAACAGTCCGGTGATGCTCCAGTACTCCTGGGTTATAAATGCCTCTATTTCACGTTCCCTGTCAACGACCAGCCGGACTGCCACCGACTGTACCCGCCCCGCACTCAGTCCCCGCCTGACCTTCTTCCACAAAAGGGGACTCAACCCATAGCCCACCAGTCTGTCCAGTATCCGGCGCGCCTGCTGGGCGTTT
Source organism: Candidatus Magnetobacterium casense (assembly GCF_019173545.1). Lineage (GTDB taxonomy): Bacteria > Nitrospirota > Thermodesulfovibrionia > Thermodesulfovibrionales > Magnetobacteriaceae > Magnetobacterium > Magnetobacterium cryptolimnobacter. The sequence continues at coordinate 336 of NZ_JABXWD010000196.1, forward strand.
ACCTTGTTGGTATCAATTTCCGAGGGGGTGTCAATTGCCTCCCTGACTGCCCGTTCGGTTATTTCGTTAAATCTGACCCTGTATATCTTTGGTGCGGCGCTCTTTTTTGCCCCCTGGGCTATGATTTCAGATATGTGCCACGCTATGGCCTCACCCTCACGGTCGGGGTCGGGAGCAAGATATACGGCTGAAACCCTTTCAGCGGCATGTCTCAGCTCATCGACGACCTTCTCCTTGCCCGGGATGGTGACATACTTGGGGGAAAAATTGTTCTCCGTATCTACGCCCAACTCCTTCTTGGGCAGGTCTATGATATGCCCCACCGATGCCTTTACCGAAAACCCCTCACCCAGTATCTTTTTAATCGTGTTGGCCTTGGCCGGAGACTCCACTATCACCAGCTTATCCGTCTTCGCCGATTTCCGTGCCTTAGCCGGCGTCTCCGCCTCGGTTGGCTCTTGTACGTCAGGGAGAGTTTTTTTACTGGTCGTTTTTCTAGGCTTAGGTAGCTCTTCAGTTAATTCAAGGGTCTTTTTCGTTTTTGCCGACCTGTTCTTTTTCGGCAGTTCTTCCAGCTCAGGCAGTTCTTCCACCGGTTTTTTGCCATTGCCATCTAGTGCCATGTTATCCTTTTTCCTTTCCCAAATATTACAGTGTAGATATCATCACTATCCAGATAGGTGTCCTTTACGACGACATAGCTCAGAAATGCCTTTAGTGTATCAATATCCTCTTCCGATAATATATCCATGCTTTCGAGGTCTCTGAGGTCCTCGCTGAGACTGGAGAGGTCATACTCCCTGATATTCATCCTTATATTAACATCATCGAAATTCACATCGCTTCCAACGATCTCTTTTGCAATTATTCTCAGGATGGTCATAAACTTCTTTTGCATCGTATCCTCCATATAAAAATATCCCAACGCTCAACGCACTTATCTATTGTATCAAAGTTCGTCATGAAATTAGGTGAAATCTTTTTCCTTCAAGTTGTTTAACCAGGCCTTTGATTTCGAGGCCAAGCAGTATTGTCAGGACGCTGTTGGCAGCAATGCCTGCAGTCCTTATAATATCATCAATGTGCATCGGGTCGCAAGAGAGGGCTTGACAGAGTTTTTTGTCCTGCTCGTCAAGGCGTACCTCTTTCCTGGCGGATTGCCTGATATAGCCTTTTAGTACCGGAGCCAGTTCGGAGATAATGTCATCGGCACAGTGTACCAGTTTGGCGCCGTTTTGAATGAGCCTGTGGGTACCGACCGTAGAGACGGAGAATATATTGCCGGGGATGGCAAAGACCTCTTTTCCCTGTTCGAGTGCGATTTTGGCCGTTATCAGGGCGCCGCTGGTTTGACCGGCCTCCACGACAAGCACGCCGAGGGACAGGCCGCTTATCAGGCGATTACGTGTTGGGAAGTTCTCCTTATTGGGCATGGTGCCGGGTCTGAACTCCGAAACCACTGCCGCCTTGTCCGATATCCGCTGCATTATCCAGCGATTTTCCGGCGGATAGACCCTGTCAATGCCGCACCCCAGTACGGCGATGGTGCGTCCGTTTGCCCTGAGTGCGGCCTTATGGGCAGCAGTATCTATGCCCCGTGCCAGTCCGCTGACTATGGTAAACCCCTTGGAGGCAAGCTCCTCCGATAGCTTTTCGGTTACACTGATACCGTAGGGGGTACTCAACCGGCTACCCACCACGGCAATGCAATAGCGGTCCTCCTGAATCAAACGTCCCTTTACGTAGAGGATTATCGGGGCATCGTAGATTTCCCTCAGAGGTAACGGATAGTCCTCATCGCCGAGCTTTATGACGGTGGCGCCGGATTTTTCTATCTTATCCATTACCTTGTCGATGATCTCCCAGCGCGCATCATTGGAAAAAAAACCGGCGATGTTTTCGGCCCTGTTCTTTCCCACGCCATCGACCTCCATGAGCGCCCTGATGTCTGCCTTAAACACGGTCTCCGGAGTCTCAAAGCGTCCAAGCAGGTTACGCGCAACCGTGTTGCCAACCTCCGGCACCATCGACAGCGCCAGCCAATATCTCAAATCCGTCTCTATAGGCATCTCATTACGTTTTAGGGAAGGGGAGAAAAGGGAAAGAAGGGGGCGGCTCCGCCCCCCCTCAGACCCCCCTGCAAGGGGACCAGTCCCCTTGACCCCATTATACTTTGTTCACGGTGCATCTTAAATTCCTAGTTTGGCCATTTTTAACCGCAGGGCATTGAGTCTGATAAAGCCCTCGGCATCTTTTTGGTCATACAGGTCTTCTTCCTCAAAGGTTGCCAGCTTGGGGTCGTACAGGGACACCGGTGAACTCCTGCCTACAACCAGACAATTGCCCTTGTACAGTTTGAGTCTCACCACTCCGGAGATACCCTTCTGGGTCTCATCTATGAACTTCTGCAGTGCCAGCCGCTCCGGTGAGAAGAAGTATCCATAGTATATCATCTGAGCATAGGTCTGGATCAAGGAGTCGCGTAGGTGCATGACCTCGCGGTCCATGGTGATGGACTCAATGGCACGGTGGGCTATGTGCAGGACCGTACCACCGGGGGTTTCATAGACCCCTCTGGACTTTATGCCAACGTACCTGTTTTCTACGATGTCCACCCTGCCGACACCGTTTTCACCGGCAAGGGCATTTAACGCACTGAGCAACTCCTAGGGGGACTTGTCCTGGCCGTCGAGTTTGACGGGATTGCCGTTTTCGTAGGTGATCTCCGTATAGACGGCCCTGTCGGGGGCACGTTGGGGGGACACCATCATCGTGTACATGTCATCGGGTGGCTCCTGGGAGGGGTCCTCAAGGATACCCCCTTCGTAACTGATGTGCAGGGCATTGCGGTCTGTGCTGTATGGTCTTTCCCTGGTGACGGGGATATCTATACCGTTTGCCTGCGCATATTCGATCAGCGCATTTCTGGACTTAAACGGCCACTGACGCCACGGGGCGATCACCTTGATCTTTGGATGCAGGGCAAAGTAGCCCAGTTCAAATCTCACCTGATCGTTGCCCTTACCCGTGGCCCCGTGTGCTACGTACTGGGCATCTTCCTTTATGGCTATCTCTGTCTGTTTCTTCGCTATCAACGGCCTGGCAATCGACGTCCCCAACAGGTATGTCTGTTCATATATTGCATTTGCCCGAAAGATCGGAAATACGTAGTCACATACAAACTCCTCTCTGAGGTCCTCAATATAGACCTTTGACGCCCCGGTTTTCAGGGCCTTCTCCCTGACCCCGTCAAGCTCCTGCCCCTGGCCAAGGTCCGCACAGAAGGCTATCACCTGGGCATCATACGTTTCCTTTAGCCACTTTATTGCCACCGACGTATCCAATCCACCAGAGTAGGCCAACACTATCTTCTTTGTCATCCTAAAACCCCCATTCTTTACATCCTTATCTGAAAAAACTTACGTTGCCATAATTACTTCCTGTTGCTTGATATTATGCAAAAGCATGGTTAAATATCATGTATGTCTATAATAACATAACAGTATACTGAAATGACGCAGGTTTTTTCAGTCATGATATTTGATTGACGAAATTATGTAGAATGGCAAATAATGGGGTCAAGGGGGACTTCTTTCTGGCCGGGGCGCCTCGCCCCTCCCCTTGCAGGGGGTTCTGAAGGGGGCCAGGTGCGACTTTTATGGCAGGGGCGGGTGCGACAATTGAGCCAGGGGCGGCTCGCCCCCCGCTGCGGGAAAATCGTGCCTCACCCCCTGGAGCGCCAAGAAGCGGAGGGGGTGAGGCACCCCTGCCACAAACCGCCCCTTTCTTTGTTTTTGAAACGTGCTATATATACCATCACAGAAATTTTTACAGCAAGCAAAAAAATTCCTCTTGACGTTATCTATATATCATGTTATGCTATATACATGAGCTATATAGACATAGATAAGGATGACCATAATGAACAGATTTAGACACGGACAAGAAAAGCAACGCCCCGGCGCCTCCCAGGAATTTGTGGAGACATGTATACTCTTTATTTTAAAAAAAGGTGACGGGCATGGTTACGAGATAGCCAGGTCATTGGAAAAGTACGGCATACACAACAAGGTTGCCGGACCAATCTACAGTGCACTCAACAGGATGGAGGGCCGTGGGTTGATCAACTCACGGTGGGATACAAACACTAAATATGGCCCTGCAAGACGGGTCTATAGCATTACAGAAGAAGGGTGCCTCTACATGGAGCAGTTGATCGACTCACTCAAGGGAACAGTCAATGTAGTGACGTCGCTTCTCAGTGAAATCAACGCCCACAACGGCAAGGGGCTATCGCCTACAGACCATAGTGACGATGAAAGGAGGTAAGTATGATGGAATTGAACAAGGATATCACATCAGCATTGGAGAATCTGCTGAAGTTGTTTTTTGACAAGGGAGTATCAACAGGGACTGCAGGCAATGTCGTGCAGTGCAACAGTAGCAATACCGGCAGAGGTAAAGGCAGGGCATTTGGCAAGAGTGGTGGACGCCAGTGTGGCTGTCCATAGCGTCACAGATACGGCGCTTGGGGTATAACAGTCTAAGATAAGGAGGATAAGGAATATGCAAGGACACGGCAATATAAGCGACGGCAGGGCAACAATGCAACAACGCTGCAATGCAGGTATGGACGTATCAGGAGGCGGGCAGGCAGACAACAAAGACATCGTTGGTTGCAGCAAACATCCCCACAGACATGTCCATGGTAATCGTTATGGCAGGCGCTACGGCAAGGGGAGATATTTTGTTGCCGATGCAACAGAGGAGCAATCTCTGAGAAGATGTCTTGAGCGGATGGACGATAAACGCGCACGGATAGCGGGGCGTCTGGCGGAGATAACGAAAGTGGACATGAAGGGCTGATACGGTGAGTTGATTTGCAGGTAGGTTAATCCGATGTTATGGGTTGCTAGGGAGCTGCCTCTACAAAGGCGTGGCACCCTGGCAATCGCTCAAAAGGAGGTTCAAGCGTCATGGATAAGAAGACTTTAACGCCTGAGCAGGCAGAGGGCAGGAGAAAGTGGATAATAGGCTTTACTGCCTTGAAGTGTGTGACAGAGAGTGCGGTAAAGTTAATACTTGGCTATGCCACGGGCAGTGCAGGTTTGGTAGCCGATGGCTTTCATTCCATGACCGATGTGGCCGGCACGCTGGTGGTTTGGGTGGGGATCAGGCTCTCCACAAACAGGTATAAGAGTTACCCTTATGGGTTCTATAAGATAGAGAACTTTCTTGCGATGGCAATTGGTTTTGCGATTGTGTATGCGGCATACGAGCTGGTACAGGGATTTTTTCACAGTGAGGCTGTAATGCCCGCACATGTCTCCGTCTCTATTGCGGTACTTATTTTTCTCATAGCGGCGAATTTCTTTTGGGGACGTTTTGAGATACAGACCGGAAGGCTGATACATTCACCCGGCATAGAGGCAAGCGGCAAGCATACACTCACAGACCTCTACTCATCCGTTGCAGTGTTAGTGGGGCTGGTTGGTGTTGGGTTTGGCATTAACGTTGACCGTTGGGTGTCTCTTGTCATAGCGATAATCCTGGTGAAGGTTGGGTTTGAAATCATCTGGGACAATATCAAGGTACTTCTTGATATCTCTCTGCCACAGGAGCAACTACGGCGCTACAGGGAAGTCATCCAGGAAGTCCCCGGGGTTGTTTGCGTTACCTCGGTCAGGGGCAGGAACTCCGGCAGTTACCGCTTTGTAGATGCGGGCATACAGATAAGGACATTTGACCTGACAGATGCCAACAAGATCGCCGCTGATGTACAACAAGCCCTGAAGAGTTACGACGATGCAATTGAAACGGTATCTGTCCATCATAGCTATGAACTTCCCAAGGTTATCAAGGTGTTCATTCCAACAGAGGGAGAGGCCAATACCATATCCGATCACTTTGGCAAGTCACCGTACATAACCACCCTGTTATACGACAGGGAGAGCATGACGGCATCCGACATAAAAACAGAAAAAAATTCCCTGATGGATGTAGTAAAAGGCAGGGGTAGAGATCTGGCAAAATATCTCATGGAACATGGCGTAGACAGTGTCTGCTGCAGAGAGAACTTACGCGATAAAGGACCCGGATTGATGCTTCATCGTCATGGTATAGATACCAGGATGACAGAAGAAAAATCCCTGAGTGTATTGCTTGAGGATTACCTTGAAAACTCAAGGGCTGTTTTTACCAAAACGGACTAACGAAAGGAGGTTTAACATGAAGGCAAAAAACATTCTCCCAATCCTTGAGGGGTTAAGTTACGTCGTCCCTGTCATAGTGAGCGTACTGACCTTTTTTGGCGTAAGAATG
>NZ_JABXWD010000197.1 GCF_019173545.1 Candidatus Magnetobacterium casense
TCCAGGGCCGAAGACACTTTGGATAGGACTACAGAGGGTCCATGACTTTGCTTTGGCCATACAGTGCCAGAAAGAAATGGACGTTTGAGATGTGGGTAACGATGTGGGCCAAACCGGGGGCGTTGCGATTGCTGGCATCGTAAAGGAGCCTGTTTGCAATCGTGAAAAATGAAACTTGAACTTTCGTGAGATATTGCTCATGACATCACAAAACAAAAAATTCTCCAATCCGGAAGTTTTTCTATCCTATTCGACCGTGGATGCCATTTTGGCCAAAGAGGTGCGAGATTATTTGGAGCAAAAGGACATCCATGTCTGGCAGGACGTGACTCATATGAGTGCGGGGATATTCCTGCACACTCAAATTGCCGAGGCAATCGCTCAGGTCAATCATTTGGTGGTACTGATCACCCCAAATTCTCTGGGTTCTGATTGGGTGCGAGATGAAATGCGTCTGGCACGACGTAAGAAAATTTGCATCCTACCGATCATCGGTGATGACAACATCAAACCGGATGACCTGCTGCCGTTTCTACGCAAACGCTTGTGCATATTGTGGAATCAAAACAACGATAAAGATCGGATCACTACCCGATTACGGGAAACGTGTCAGGCTGTTCGTTATGCCTACATGGCCCCGACGTTGTCTGAAAGATTTGTGCCGCGTGGTGAAGAGTTCAATGCACTGAAAACGGCATTGTTGGGAACGGATGGTTCTCCAGTGGCCATTTCCACCGTATTGGTGGGTACAGGAGGTTTCGGCAAAACATGGCTGGCTACTGCTCTTTGTGATGACGATGAGATCCGGGACCGCTACAGCGATGACATCCTCTGGATCACCCTGGGAGAAAAACCGTCGCGTCCAGAATTATTGCATAAGCTGGGAGAACTCATTCGCTCACTTGGGGAAAAGGAGACTCCCATCGGCTTTGACGAGGCTCGTTCCAAACTCTCTGAGCTGCTGGAAAAAAATCGGGATACCTTATTGGTAATTGATGACGTATGGCGTTTAGAAGATCTGGAACCATTCCTGGAAGGAGGTCAAGGAACTGTTCGTCGTTTGATTACCTCTCGAAACCGAAACGCTCTGCCTGACTCAGCCCGTTTGGTCAATGTGGATGCCATGAAACCGAAAGAAGCCGAAGCAGTTTTGTCGGCCAATTTACCAAAAGATCAGGCGGATCAATGCATGGATGCACTTTGCAATCTAGCGCGAATTTTTGGATATTGGCCACTGCTTCTATCACTGGCCAATGGATTCCTGAAAGAGCGCGTAGTAAAATGTGGAGAGCAATTATCAAAAGCCATAACAGACGCCCGCATCTATTGGGAAGAATCAGGGCCAACGGCTTATGACATGGATAGTGATGCAGGTCGCAAACGTGCCGTTGGGATTTGTGTCGGCCTATCCATGAACCAGTTAATTGAACAACAGAAAAATCTATTTCTGGACTTGGCTATCTTTCCAGAGGATATAGAAATTCCGATAGAGACAATTGAGCAGCTATGGGATGCACGACAAGCCATTCCAAAACATCGTACACGCACCTTGTTGGCGAGAATGTATTCTCTTTCCTTGCTGCAAATTGTCGATCTCGGTCGCAATGTGATCAAGTTGCATGATGTAATCCGCACACATCTGCGCACCCTGCATGGAAAAGAGCTACCCGAGGTCCAACAAGTATTCCTGAACTATTTTCATATCTCTCGCTGGGCGGAACTGCCTCTAGAGGAAAAATATCTCTGGCACTATTTGCAATGGCATTTGGAGGATGGTGGACGGGGGGCCGATTGGCTGACGGCATTACGGGATCTGCGTTTTTTGGCCGTCAAGTCGCTGGCCCTGGGCAGTGGGGCAATGTCGGTGTCAGATCTGGTGACAGCGGTGGAGAAATTCCCCGATGATGACCAACTGCTTCTCATGCTGCGCCGTTTCCGCCCTTTGATCCATCTAGTGGAAGCCTGCACCACACCCACAGATGCCATGAACTGCTTATCCGCCTACTTACCAGAGGGATTGGTGGATGCCGGGGATTTATCCCCGCCACGATTGATACCGCTTCACTTGCTTCCAGACACTCCTAATCAACCTCTATTTGCAATCTTTTCGGGACACAAAAGCTATGTCTCAGGTTGCGCCTTCAGCCAAGATAGTCAGTTTGTACTTTCTGCATCTTATGACAATACCCTGCGGATTTGGTCGGTCAAAACAGGTGAAATTTATCAAATATTGGAAGGACATTCAAGCTGGGTCACTGCATGCGCCTTCAGCCATAGTGGTGAGTACGTACTTTCTAGTTCACATGACAACACATTACGAGTCTGGTCAGTTAAGACTGGGGAAACCATCCAGACACTGAAAGGACACAAATCCGCAGTCTGGGACTGTGCCTTCAGTCCCCATGGCGATAGATTGTTGTCTGCGTCAGGAGACCATACATTGCGAATCTGGTCTCTGGAAACTGGTAACACACTTAAGACTCTAACGGGGCACTCGGATGATGTCAGAGGGTGTGCTTTTAGCCATGATGGCCAGTTCGTAGTTTCTGCATCGTTGGATGGAACATTACGTATCTGGTCAGCAACAACAGGAAAGAGACTTCGGACACTGAAGGGACACTCAAGTTTGGTGGCTAAGTGTTCTTTCAGCCAGGATGATCGGTTCATACTTTCCGCTGCACACGATAAAACTCTAATAATTTGGATGACAGCAACGGGAAAAGCACTCAAAACGCTAAAAGGACATTCAGGTTCGGTTCTTGCGTGCGCCTTTCATCCAAAAAATCCACTCATACTCTCTGCTTCGTTTGACCACACCATAAAAATCTGGTCGATGGAAACGGGGCAGCCTATTTTGACATTGGATGGGCATTCGGATTGGGTCGAAGGATGTACATTCAGTCCTGATGGTAAATACGTTCTGTCCGCTTCAAGAGACAAAACTCTGCGTTTATGGTCTATTGAAAGCGGAGCCGTTTCCCCATCCAAGGGAGCGTGCGTAGACAATGCCCACAGATGTTTGTTTCATCCAAGCGGCAAGCATGTATTTTCCACATCATGGACAGGTACTTTGCGAATATGGTCGGTGGATCAAGAACAGGTTTGTTTGGTTTTCGAGAATCATGTTAACCATATAAAATCTACCATCAGCCAAGACGGACGTCTTGTTCTTTCTTCATCGCTTGATAATTTCCAGATATGGTCATTTGAAAACGGACAATCCGTGTGGAAAATGAAAATACCTTCAGATTGTAGCTGGGAATGTTCTCTTAGCCCAGATGGACAGCGTGTACTTTCCGGATCGGTGGATGGTATGCTACGGATCTGGTCTGTGAATAAGGCACATCCTCCATTGATCTGGGAGGGGCATACGGCTAAAATTGCAGCATGCACTTTTAGCAAGAATGGACAACTTGTACTGTCTGCGTCAGAAGACAATACCTTGCGAATTTGGTCTGCAGAGAATGGACAAACACTCCATATTTTAAATGAACATTCAGGTGCGGTTAATGGATGTGCTTTCAGTCCAGACGGAAACCGGGTGCTCTCCGCATCAGATGACGGAACATTACGAATTTGGTCAACGACAAATGGAAAAACCCTTAAAATTTTGAAAGGACACATGTCTGCGGTGAGGGGCTGCACTTTCAGCCCATGCGGTCGTCGCGTGCTCTCCGCATCGCGAGATGGAACCTTACGGATATGGGATGCACTCACTGGCCAATGCCAACACGTTTTTCCCGTATTGAATGCCCCATTACACGATTGTGCCTTTTCTCCCAACGGCCAACTAGTGGTAGCGTGCGGGAAAGGAGGCATCTATTTTCTCAAACTGGTGGAGTAGCAACCGTGAATAAACAGTCTAAACAAAAAGCCCGCGAGGATACGGGACTGGTAGTTTTTGTGGACATTGTAGGTTTTTCTACGGTTTCTGTTGAGAACCAAAAGAAGGTAGTAACTGTCATGGATAGGCAGGTAGTCCAACCCATCCTGGGCACGTTGCGCAAACAGAAAAAAGTCCTGATCCTTCCCACCGGAGATGGAATGGCGGTCTGTTTCCCTGTGTGCAAGGAGGGGTTGAGAAGAGTGCGCAAGATCCACCTATCCATGCTCGCTGCCCTGCTTCGCTGGGCTGAACGCCACAACCTGGAAGCTGGCAAACCGGTTCAGATGCGCATTGGGCTACACTATGGCCCCGTTACCCTGCTCAATGATTTCAACGGTCGTCTGAACAGCTTCGGCGACACCATTAACATGGCCGCTCGCGTAATGAACGCCGCTGACAAGGGGCAGATCCTCCTGCATGAAGACTACGTTCACCGATTTTTGGGTGAGGAGAGAAACTCTTCCGTGCGCACCAGAATCCCTGGTGTCAACGGTCGGGGGAAAAGAACGAGTATAACCCTTCAATCTGGAGAAGAGGTAGAGGTCAACGTCAAACATGGCGTCGTGATTCCGGTTCGCCCGGCCCGATTGTTAATCGACGGCTTGGCCATGTGTGAACACAAAAACATCGACCCCCCAGAATCTTCTCGGCACATAGTGGTCACCCTTTCCCCACCGGGCAAACCCATCGTTGGCAAGTTTTCTGACCGACTCTCGTCCGCTCAGGAAATCGCATTCATCCAGCTCACTGGTGATCGGTTGATTGAAAAATTGGAAAAAGGGGACACTACCCTGTCTCGTGAACTGCGTAAACTGTGGGTCTTGATGCCCCACGGTGATATTGTACGAAGTCTGGACGGACACGAAGGGAAAATCCGGATTGATAAGCTCGAAAAGTGCGTTGCACGTTGGACAGCATGGCTTAAACAATGGCAAAAACAACATCCAAATTGCGATGTGAGGCTGAAACTGTTCAAGCACCCACCCTATTTTGGGGCATCATTTATCGATTGGGAGCAACCGGGAGGATTCATTCACGTCAGCCCCTACATCTGGGGTGCTCCCGCCACGACCAGCCCAGGTTATGATATGGAATGGATCGGATGCCGTAAATCCCCTACCTATCAGGCCTACATTGATGGGTTGATGGAGTTGCTCGGTACCAAGGATTCCTGTGAGAGTCTCGCACCACAAGACGAGAAGAATCCATGAATGGGTTTCTATAGCGATCTAATAATTTAAGATTTCGTTAAAAATATCCATGAGGGTGATATGGCAGGCATTTACGGGAACCAAGAAATGATCGGCATGATGACCGCGATGAAGACCAAGAGACCGCATATATTTGTTAGTTATCACCATGATAACGACCAACCTTACTATGACGAATTTTCTAGATATTTCCATGAACAATATGAGACCGTCCGTGACAACTCTCTTGATCGCCGCATTAATAGCGATTACGCAGAGTATGTAAACAGAATGATTCGTGAAGATTATATCACAGGAACCTCATGCACCATTGTCTTGATTGGGTCAAACAGCCACGAACGCAAGTATATTGATTGGGAAATCAAGTCAACCTTGGACAAAGAGCATGGATTGGTCGGTATTATTTTACCCACACATGTGAAGAATCCTTCTGGAGAAATCATTGTTCCAGAAAGGTTTTATGACAACCACAAAAGAGGTTATGCAGTCCTTGAGTACTGGAACAAACTTACTGCTCCGCTACTCACCCAACTGATTGCAACCGCGACAGGAAAACCAAAATCGCTGATTGATAATTTACGACCAATGCGCCAGAGAAACGGGTGAACAGTGTGACGGAGGGAATGAGGAGAGAGAATCCCTTTCCTTCCGTGCCAGGATGATGTAGACGGTGTGCAAGCGGATCTTCACAGCGTTCCCTTTCGGTTGAGCCCTGCGACTTGGACCCGGACAGGCTGTAACCACGGGGAGATTTCGGAGAGGCCGTTGTGAGGGACGGATCAATGAAACGGTAGGACACCATGGCGAACCTGTGCGAGCCTGCCAGATGAAGAACGCGCCGAATTCCCCAGCGACGGGTTGAGTTCGGCGCGTCATCATTATTCAACACATTTCCGGTCAGTTCCCCATAATTCTGAACGCATACTCTGCCGCATCTGCCAACGACTGTCCCCCGCCGCCAAACTGGTTAAACGCCGGAAATTTCATGTAGATCGTCTTTCCAACCAATGCCGGATCGTAGACATACCGGAAGATCGCCCCATCGCACAGCCTACCACCCCAGCAACTACCCCCCAAAATAGCACACCGAAAAAAACGTCCTGGCCTTCCCGCCAACGATACCTCGGACGGTGCAGTTGCTCACAACATTCACGTAGGCACTCTCACCAGTTGCCATATGCGTCAGGACAGAGATGGACTGTGACTGGGTGCCGTTTACCTGCACTTCGTAGGTGCGTTCGGGTGTGACGAGCTGGACGAGACTGGATGTGGAGAGTTGGATGGTAAGGTTGATGAGCCATTTTCCGGTTTTGCTCGGGAAAAATGAGTTCAACCAGAAGCAGCCCTCGTCGTCAAACACCTTGCCTTCATCGGGCCAAACCAGAACATTGTTGCCGGCGGTGATGGCCTCATCCACTGTTTTCACGATGAGCAGCTTCCCTGAAACGCCTGCATCAACCTCCTGCGCAGCACCGCC